>CALGUT010000081.1 GCA_937920335.1 uncultured Opitutales bacterium | reverse complement strand
AGGATTACCTCTTTTTCAATTCATCGCAAATTGTAGAAAAAACGGACTCCACACTTAAGAATATCGAGGACTTCTTAGAACTTCAAACGCCGCTGAAAAATAGCTACGAACTGTTCAAGGACACTGGAAAACCCCTAAAGGGAGATTCATCCAAAAACATCCAAGCTGGTAAAGTTCTAGATTTAAACACTGATCGGTATGCAGACATCCAGCTGGATGAAGCAATCATTACCGAAGCAACAGCCGCTTATCAAAGAGCTTTAAGTATTCTTACAGTCTAGAGCTTAGAAGAAAGTAACAACTCAAAGCCCTCAACCACCAGTCAAAGAACTGGAGTATCTCCTCATCAATGAAGATTCCCTATTGATGAGCGCCATTTCTGGTATCGACCAAAAGCCTGGGCTATCAAAGGGACGTATTTTGGAGTGCCAGTGTACCAGCTTCTCGGCGGACGAAGAAGGAACAATGCCAAGTTGTATTCGTAGATCGGAGGCGACGATCCTTCAGAAACCGGGAACCACGCACTCAGATGAACCGATTAAGATTATCGGACGGTGAAGATGAACACGACTGGAAAGTGCGAGTGGATCAGTTTCTACAAACACATCTATCAAGATAGGACAAAAGTCGCGGCTCACGAATTCCCCGGTTCAGAAAAGCGTTCTTCTCTTGTGGAATACGAAGGTAAATCATTGGCTGAATGGTAAAAAAGGTTCCCTTTCCGATTAAATCTTCTTTGCTATCGAAATGGCGAAAGGACTCGAGACCCACCGGGAACGGCAAAAGAAACTTTCACTCTTAGGTAAGGACCTGACGAGAAGGTCCCGTGCAAAGTGTGAGCTTTGCACCACCTCAGGTGTAGCATTGTCCATTTATGAAGTCCCGGTTGCACCCAAGGATCCTGACCTCGCCCACGTCATTCATGTCTGCGACGCCTGTTCCAGTCAGCTCGACAAGCCGAAATCAATTCAGTCGAGCCATTGGAGAGTTCTTTCGGAAACGGTTTGGTCCGAAGTGCCGGCGGCCCAAGTCCTATCAGTTAGGATCCTGAAACACTTGGCGAAGACCGAAGGCTGGGCCCAAGAGATTCTGGAAAGCGCTTATTTGGATGAAGACCTCACTACATGGATCGAGGAAGCTACCATTGCTTAATATCAAATGAGCGAAGCTGGCATACAACGTCGCCCCACCCTCTCCAGAAAGTCGTGGGCTTCTATGGCCCGTCATCATCATGACCGAATAGAACCTTGGATTAAGGCGTTTCAAAACAGAAAGATGACCGGACAGAAACATCCGGTTCATGATTTTCTATTTGAGTATTATCGATGCAAGCGGCGCTTAATTAAAGACTGGCACCCCCCCATCGAATTCCGTCTCGAAGGGCAAGACGCCCAATCATTCCTCAAGAGCCCACGATATTCGGAAGATGATCAAGGCGTTTACCTAGACCCTACAGAAATGACGCCCGACGAAACATCCAGGATGGCCTGGGTAGTCCAGCTTATTGAAAACGCACTCGGAAAAAGAAACCAGCACAACTGCTACGGTTTACATGAGTGGGCCATGGTTTATAAGGAGGAACGTATCCGCCACCAAGATACACCTTTACGGTTGGCTCCCAAAGAAATAGAGCGACTAATTGAATCTCACACAGTTCGATGCAGCCACTACGATGCATTTCGGTTCTTCACAAAAGAAGCACAACCCCTAAACACATTCCAACCCACCCAGGAAGAACGTCTGAACAACGAGCAATTCGGTTGTATTCATTTCAACATGGATTTGTTCAAATGGTGCTATAAGCTGCACCCATGGATAAGCAGTGAACTGGTCCTCAAGTGCTTCTTTCTCGCAACCGAAGCGCGCGAACTGGATATGCGGGCCAGCCCCTATGATCTTCGGCATTACGAGCTAACTCCCATTTTCATCGAAACAGCTGAAGGACGAACCCACTACCAAGTACTCCAAATGGAGATCACCAACAAAGGACGAGCGCTCGCTCGATTATTTTTGGATGAATGCTGTAAGGTCATGGCTAGTTCGAGCCACTAACTCAGCTTACCTCCACGCTATTTCCCCTGCTTTTCCACATGAAACACTCGTCCTTACCTACCTCCTTGATAGCCTCCTTACTTGGCTTGCTGGCATTCTTTTTCATCAGCTGTCAGGCTCCGCAATCCGATCTCGAAAATTGGGTTGATAAAATTGAGACTCATTTGAGTCAAAGCGAAGGCGGTCAACTCATAGTTGAGGCCATGGATGCACACGGTGGCTTACAGACCTGGCTTGAAAACGAAGTACTGGAATTCCGGTGGATCTATCACATGAACGATCGTGGCCCGAATGCCGTGGTGAACACCAAGCAAAAAGTCGACACGAGCAGCATGAAGGCCGTGCACACCGTTCCCGACTCAGATATTCAGTTCGGCTGGGATGGCAGTGACGCCTGGATCTCCCCGGCAGAAACAGAATTTTCCGGTCCCCCCCCAAGGTTCTGGTCACTGACGCCCTATTACTTCGTCGGAGTTCCATTCGTCTTCGCTGACTTGAATGCTAACTTCGAACTCATGAGCGACCCATTCGATTTCGAGGGCACCACTTATCAACAAGTTAAAGTCACCTACAACGCTGGCACTGGCGATGCCCCCGATGACTACTACAAGGTACTGATTCACCCCTTCTCAAAACAAGTCGCTGCCGTTCGCTATATTGTTACCAGCCCACTTGTGGCTCCCGACGGACCCTTGCCTGAAAAGCTACTTACGTTGGAGTCTCTGATTGAAGTGAAGGGTAGTTTCATCCCAACAAAACATCGATCTTTCAAAATGAATGGGGATGTTCTGGATGAACATATACGGGACGCTGAATCCGAGGAGATCCAATGGCTGAAGCGGTCAACCGTCGACTTTGAGGCACCTGAGCATTCTAAGAAGTTGTAATATTTTTCAACCGAGTTCCCCAAAACAGCATTTTGCTTAACCTTTTGGCTAAAACCCACTGCGCTAACGAGCAATGGCCTCAGGTAAACTCTTTTTTAAACCGAGATCCACATACCGTCCGCTTGATAAACCATCCGGCAACGAGCGCATACTTGTGCTCGCTCCCCATCAGGATGATGAAACACTTGGGTGCGGCGGTAGGATCATACAACTTCAGAAAGCCGGAGCTGAGGTAACCGTGGTATACACCACCGATGGTAGACTTGCTAATTGCCAGTTTATGGAGAGCGAAGAGGTAGTCCTAACTCGCAAGGCAGAGGCTATCGCCGCCTGCGATGTTCTTGGAATCCCAGAGGAGAACGTCGTCTTTTTGGGTTTCCATGATGCCAGTCTTTCGGCCCAGATTGATGCTGTAGCCAAAGAACTCATGGGCGTCATTCTCCAATGCCAACCTACGGAAATCTATTTCCCTTACTCTCACGATTTTCATCCTGACCACGAAGCAACTACTCAGGCTGCCATGAAGGCCCTGGAATCCTACCACCCACCTTACTCGACATTCGAATATCTGGTCTGGGGTATTTATCACCTACCATGGATCACTCTTCCAACCGGGCGGGATCAAAAGAAGCTCGTGATCAAGAACACCCTGAAGCTCCTGTTTGGATGGAAGGTCAAGAATGCCTACAAACATGCAGTCTATACTGAGATCTCTGAAGAGAAATCCCAGAAATGGGAAGCCCTCATGAAACATCGGTCGCAGGTTTCTCGTTTGGTTGATAACGATCAATGGCTGGTATTAGACGACGTCGCCAACGGAAGCTGGATCAAACAGTTTCAAGGGGACCACGAAGTTTACCGAAAGACCGACTACAAAACTACCTGAAATCCTACTTCCCATGCTGACCAGTTTCATTAGGCTGGTCCCATGAGTAAAAAGATCGTCGTTACAGGGGCCACTCGAGGTTTGGGTCGTGCGTTGGTGGAAGGTTTCGTGCGAAGCGGAAATCAGGTATTCGGTTGCGGTCGATCCGAAGACGGCGTGCAGGCCCTCCAAGATCGCTTTTCCGATCATATTTTCGAAGTAGTCGACGTTACTGACTTCGCTCAGGTTGAAAACTGGGCCGAGTCTATTACAGAGCAATTCGGTGCTCCTGATCTACTCATCAACAACGCAGGGATCATCAATTCGAATGCACCCCTTTGGGAACTTGAGATCAACGAAGTGAGCAAACTTTTCGACGCAAATATCCTCGGCGTCTTTTATTGCATAAAGGCGTTTGTTCCGAAGATGGTGAAACAACAATCGGGTATCATCGTTAATTTGAGCTCCGGCTGGGGTCGAAGTACTTCTCCCGAAGTTGCACCCTACTGCGCATCCAAGTGGGCCATTGAAGGACTTAGCAAAGCACTCGCTCAAGAACTTCCACCGGGCATGGCATCCATCCCCCTAAACCCAGGTGTAATAAATACCGACATGCTGCAAAGTTGCTTCGGTTCCAGCGCGGAAGCCTATCCGAATTCCCAGGAATGGGCTGAGCTAGCCATACCCTATATCCTCAGTTTGTCTCCAGAAGATAATGGACAGTCGCTCACGGTGCCACAGTAAAGTCAGTCCCACTAAATCTACACCATGAAGAAATTCATACTTGCCTTCGATCAAGGAACTACTTCGTCCCGCTCTATCCTATATGACGAGAACGCCAATCCAATCGCATCGCATCAACTCGAATTCAAACAACACTACCCGCGATCTGGTTGGGTGGAACATGACCCCAACGAGATCTGGGATACTCAGATAAAGACCGCGGTAGAAACCATAAAGACCGCAGGCGTAACTCCCACAGAAATTTCAGCGATTGGTATTACCAACCAACGCGAGACCACCGTCGTATGGAACCGAAAAACGGGAGAGCCGATTTACAATGCCATCGTTTGGCAAGACCGCAGGACCACAACCATCTGTAGCCAGTTGAAAACGAATGGGAAAGAAACTCTTTTTCAAAAAACGACCGGTCTCCTTCTGGATCCCTATTTTTCCGGAACGAAAATCAATTGGATTCTCGAGAACGTTTCTGGAGCTCGTGAACACGCCGAAAAAGGAGAACTCGCATTTGGCACCATCGACAGTTGGCTAATCTGGAAACTGACGAATGGAAAGACTCATGTCACAGACGTGACCAACGCGAGTCGGACCCTCATTTTTGACATACGAAGCCTCGACTGGAGCGATGCGCTGCTCAATGAGCTTTCGATTCCCCGACCTATGCTTCCTACGGTGGTAGATTCAGCAGGAACGGTTGGTGAAGCCGAAGTGACGGAATTAGCAGGTATCCCTATAAGCGGAATCGCTGGTGACCAACATGCGGCCCTCTTTGGGCAACAATGCTTCAAAAAGGGTTCAGCTAAGAATACTTACGGAACCGGTTGTTTCCTGCTCATGAATACCGGAGAAGAACCCATAATCTCGAAACACGAATTACTCACCACTATCGCCTGGCGTATCCAAGGCAAAATTACCTATGCCCTCGAAGGCAGCGTATTTATGGGTGGCGCGACTATTCAATGGTTGAGAGATGAACTACAGATCATTGATTCAGCTCCCGACGTCGAAGCGTTGGCTCAATCGGTCAGTGATACCGGTGGCGTGTCTCTCATACCAGCGTTTACTGGTCTAGGGGCTCCCTACTGGAATCCAGATGCGCGCGGAACTATTGTAGGCATGACTCGTGGAACCTCCAAAGCGCATATCGCACGGGCCGCGTTAGAGAGCATTGCACTCCAGAGCTTTGAGTTACTTGAGGCCATGGAAGCCGACTCAGGTATCTCACTCCAAAAACTCCACGTAGACGGCGGCGCAGCGAACAATGATTTATTGATGCAGTTCCAAGCAGATATAAACGAAGAATCTGTTCTTCGCCCCAAGAACACAGAGACAACTGCCTTGGGCGCAGCTTTTCTTGCCGGATTGGGAGTTGGAGTTTGGAAAACTATCAACGATCTTCCACCCCACGAAGAAGGAGCAGTAAACTTTGAACCCAACTCCGAATTCAATGACCGTGATCAAAAGATCGCGGACTGGCGTAAAGCAGTGGCTGCCGCAGAGTACTGGGCGGGTCTTGAATGAAAAAAGGCTCTCCCCGAAGGAAGAGCCTTTTCGAAATAAGCGTATTAGTGGGATGATTACATCATGCCACCCATGCCGCCGTGGTCGTGACCACCGCCAGCAGGTTCTGGATGATCTTCTGGCATATCTGTAATCAAACACTCCGTTGTGAGCAAGAGACCAGCAACCGAAGACGCATTCTGAAGGGCAGTGCGAGTAACCTTAGTCGGGTCAACCACACCAGCCTTGATCAGGTCTTCGTATTTGTCAGTCGCTACATTGTATCCAAGAGAGCCATCAGTTTCGAGAACCTTCTGAACTACAACCGCACCTTCGATACCAGCATTTGCACAAAGCTGCTTCAATGGAGCTTGAACCGCGCGGTGAACAATCGCTGCACCGACTTTTTCGTCTCCTTCGAGATTTAAAGCGTCGATCGCTTTTGATACGCGGAGAATTGCAACTCCACCACCGGGAACGATACCTTCTTCGACAGCTGCACGGGTTGCGTGCAATGCATCTTCTACGCGAGCTTTCTTCTCTTTCATTTCTGGCTCGGTAGCAGCACCTACGTTGATAACTGCAACACCACCAGCCAACTTGGCTAGGCGCTCTTGAAGTTTCTCACGATCGTAATCGGAAGTAGTTTCATCGATTTGACGACGGATTTGTTTTACGCGTCCCTGGATTTCAGCAGCTGTTCCGCCACCTTCAACGAGAACCGTGTTCTCCTTGTCGACAGTGATGCGCTTGGCTGTTCCAAGATCTTCAACTGTCACATTCTCGAGCTTGATGCCGAGATCTTCAGTGATGAGCTTACCACCGGTAAGGATAGCGATATCTTCGAGGATGGCCTTACGACGCTCACCAAATCCAGGAGCCTTAACAGCACATACATTCAGCGTTCCACGAATCTTGTTCACTACAAGGGCAGCCAATGCTTCGCCTTCAACATCTTCAGAGATGATAAAGAAAGGTTTGCCGGTTTGGGCGACTTTCTGAAGAAGAGGAAGGAGGTCCTGTAGGTTAGAAATTTTCTTTTCGTTAAGAAGAATGTAAGCGTCCTCGAGAACGGCTTCCATTGATTCTGTGTCAGTAGCGAAGTAAGGGCTCAAGTATCCCTTGTCGAACTGCATACCTTCAACAACTTCGAGGGTTGTTTCGATAGACTTAGCTTCTTCAACAGTAATGGTTCCGTCTTTACCCACCTTGTCCATCGCATCGGCAATGATATCACCGATTTGCGTGTCCCAGTTAGCAGAAACGGTCGCAACTTGACGGACTTCTTCGCGGTCTTCAACAGATTTGCTAATCTTGTGAAGCTCTGCAACAGCAGCTTCAACAGCCTTGTCGATTCCACGCTTCAAGTAAACCGGGTTGGATCCAGCAGCTACATTCTTAAGACCTTCGCGATAAATCGCTTCAGCCAAAACGGTTGCTGTCGTAGTTCCGTCACCCGCTGCGTCTGAAGTTTTTGAAGCAACTTCACGAACCATTTGCGCTCCCATGTTTTCGTAGGGATCGGCCAGTTCGATTTCCTTGGCTACAGTTACACCATCCTTAGTTACAGTCGGTGAACCGAATTTTTTGTCGATGACAACATTACGTCCTTTTGGACCGAGTGTTACCTTGACTGATTTAGACAAGGCTTCGACTCCCATCAGGATCTTTTTGCGAGCGTTTTCGCCGAAGATTAATTGTTTAGGCATTATATAAGTGTATTAAATTAAGGTTAGTTTATTCAACGATTCCGAGGATGTCGTCTTCATCAACCAAGATGTAGTCCACATCATTCAACTTGATGTCGGTTCCACCATATTTGCTGGTGAGAACACTATCTCCTACGGCGACGGAAAATACATGCGCATTACCATCATCGTCTTTTTTTCCAGTTCCGAGTGCTACCACTTCGGCTTCCTGGGGTTTTTCTTTAGCAGAATCGGGGATTATAATCCCTCCTTTTACTTGCTCATCTTCCTCAACACGTTTGAGAAGAACTCGGTTTCCGAGAGGTTTGATCTGACTCATTGCAGTTCTTGTATAGGGTTTAGTTAATGTTAAATTAAGATCGAAATTCGATTCTCCCCTGTTAGCAATGGGGGTGCCATCAACGCACTGTGTTATGTAAACAACTCATAAAGAAAACTTTAAATAAATAATAGCGCATTGAACTACGAATGAAGCAGCCTAAACCCTGGTGCAATCTGTCACACCTGTGACACAGTAACAAGGATGGGACATCACCTTGTCACAACGACACACAAAGTACTTGGTTTTTTCGGACACAGGGCTCAAAAAGAAATCAGATGGCCAAGAAAAAGGAGAAAGTTGATTACGAAGCGTTAAATTCCCGCCTTATGCAAATTCCTAAAATGGACATCGCATCTGCCCGTGATCTTATGGACATCGGTATCCGCGACATTTTCGAACTCGAAGGACGAAGCCCTGAATCCCTGTTTGAAACGATCAAAAAGAGAAATTCGGAAGCTGACCCCAAACGACTCTGGTATCTCCGCATGGCCGTCTATTTTGCAGAAAACAAACATGAACTGGACTCCAAAAAGATGACACCTTGGGCTTGGAATCACGACCAATACAGCTAAAATGATTTTATGAAGCTCGAGATAGATCTACCTTCAAGAACACCGGTGATGACGTTACCAGAGGTGGCTTTTTTCCCAAAAGTTATGATGCCACTATTTATCTTCGAACCCCGCTACCGAAATATGCTTCAATCCAGCTTGGAAGGTAACCGAATGTTTGCTGTCGCCGGACTCGACAAATCGAAGATCGAGTTCGCGGTTGAAAATGAACCTGCTCACAAGGTAGCAACTCTTGGCATCATTCGAGGCTGCCGCACCCAAGAGGACGGCACGTCCCAGCTTATTTTACAGGGATTGTCCCGAATCCGGATTGATGAGATTTACGATGAAAAGCCATACCGAGAAGCGCAAATCACACCGCTCGAGTCCACTCACTACGTAGGCCGGGAACAACTTTTGGAAAAACGAAAAGCACTGCTGAATCTAGTAAAACGTCAGGCTAGCTACAACACACAGCTACCCACCGAGCTCCTTTCATTCATGGAAGGCCTTGAAGAACCTGAAGACTTTGCCGATCTGGTCGCCTATTCGATGATCAACAATCCAGAGCTTAAACAATCGATTCTCGACACACTCATCGTTGAAGAACGATTCGATATGCTAATCAACGCCTTTTCTGAGCTCGGATCTAACTGAGCCTGCCCATTATCGAGGGTTCTGCTAAACGAATCCGAGGGTTCCATCCTCCTGAATTCGCCGGTAGTAACACCCGAACCGTGCGTTACCCTCTGAGTCTTTCGTGTGGCAGGACCCAGCGCCTTTAAGCTTCACCCGGTACAAAACTGAGTTCTGCTCGCAGTTAACCCGCGTTTCTACCAACTCCAAATAATCCCCCGAGGTTTTGCCCTTAATCCATAGTTCGTTTCTCGAGGTACTCCAAAAAGTCGCCATCCCCTCTTCTTGTGCGGTTTTCAATGCCAGCTCATTAACATAGCCAATGATCAGAACTTCACCCGTCTCTACATCTTGCGCCACTGCGGGAATCACATCAGCAGTACCCGAAGCGATTTTGCGAAGCTTGCTATAATCAAGGGCCAGCATTTGTCCTTCTTCCAATTCCTTACTCATAAGCCCGAGAACGTTGGTTCCCTGAACCCCCATAATCAACCTGAAATTACGACAGACGGTCCCAACCAGAAGCAAAATTCTTTACAAACACCTAAAAATAATCCCCATTCTTTCGTTCTTGAAGTGGCCGGGATAGCTCAGTTGGTAGAGCAACGCATTCGTAATGCGTAGGTCGTCGGTTCGACTCCGATTCCCGGCTCCATTTCATTCCCCATCTAAAATTCGAAACTCCGTAGACACTGATCAGCTCTACTAATCGTATTCTCAATAGAAGTCCTTAGTTTAAAGACTTCCTAGACAACCCGCGAACATCACCTAAACTTTGGGAGTTAGACTGGAATGCTGTTGACCAAAAAATCAGGATTTTCCTTTTATTAACGACATTCAACTATTCTGGCTAAAAAACTCCAGAATCAATCATTATTGCCTCACATACCCATGGACACCCAAGCATTTAACGCAGTACTCCACGAAAATCGAAAATTCCCACCCTCGAAGGAATTTCAAGACCAGGCCCATATTTCCGGGATGGAAGCCTACAAGGAACTCTACAAGAAGAGTATCGAAGATCCAGATACATTCTGGGCAGAAGCGGCCCAAGAGCTTCACTGGTTCAAACCTTGGAACAAAGTCCTGGATGACTCAGAAAAGCCATTTTACAAATGGTATACCGGAGCAACCACCAACCTCTGCTACAATTGCGTAGATCGCCATCTGGATGGCCCGAATCGAAACAAGGCGGCTTTGATCTGGGAAGGCGAACCGGGGGACAGTCGTGTGCTTACTTACTTTGATCTTCATCGAGAAATAAACAAATTCGCAAACGGATTGAAGGAGATTGGCGTTAAAAAAGGAGATCGAGTCGCGGTCTACCTACCGATGATCCCTGAGTTAGCCATGGCTTTACTCGCCTGCGCTCGCATCGGTGCGGTTCACTCTGTGATTTTTGCGGGATTCTCCTCAGATTCTATCAAGGACCGTGTAATTGATATGGACGCCAAATTCGTAATCACCGGCGACGGTGGCTGGCGACGTGGGAAACCACTCATACTAAAATCCATTGTGGATGAAGCCATCCAGGATCTAGACAACGTCGAGAAAGTGGTCGTGGTAAAACGAGAGGACGGAGATAACTTCCCCTGCGAAATGAAAGAAGGCCGTGACGTTGATTACCACACTTTGGTGGAACATCAGTCACAAGTATGTCCTCCCGAAGAACTCGATAGCGAGGACATGCTATTCTTGCTCTACACAAGCGGAACAACGGGAAAACCCAAAGGAATCATCCACACACAAGGCGGCTACATGGTATACACGTATTTGACTTTCAAATACATGTTCGATATCAAACCAGAGGACGTATACTTCTGCACGGCCGATATCGGCTGGATCACAGGCCACAGCTACCTCACTTATGGCCCACTTGCAAACGCAGCCACCTGCGTGATGTATGAAGGTGCCCCCAATTTTCCGGACAATGGCCGATTCTGGGATATTGTCGAAAAATATGGAGTCACAACGTTCTACACCGCTCCCACAGCCATACGTGCCTTCATGAAATGGGGAGATCAATGGCCCGAAGGACATGACTTAAGCTCACTGCGATTGCTCGGGACGGTTGGCGAACCCATCAATCCCGAGGCATGGATGTGGTACCATAGAACCATCGGCGCCGAAAAATGCCCAATCATCGACACCTGGTGGCAAACTGAAACGGGTGGAGCGATGCTGACACCACTACCTGGCGTGACTCCAACCAAGCCCGGATCCGCAACCTTACCTTTCTTTGGTATCGACGCCGCCGTAGTGACAGAAGATGGCACAGAAACGGAAGCCGGATTACTCACGATTCGGAAACCTTGGCCCGGTATCACCCGTGGTGTTTACGGAGATCCCGAGCGATACAAATCCACTTATTGGTGTAAATGGAATGGTGAATACTACTTCCCCGGGGACGGGGCTAAAAAGGATGAAGACGGTTATTTTTGGGTACTTGGGCGCGTTGATGACGTAGTCAATGTATCCGGTCACAGAATCGGCACCGCAGAACTCGAATCCGTTTATGTAGAACATCCCGCAACGGCAGAATCCGCCGTAATCGGAATCAAACACGATATTAAAGGCCAGGGCCTCGCATCTTTCGTGACTCTCAGAGAAGGATTCGAAGGAACAGATGAGTTGAGGAAAGAACTCAATGCCCTCGTCGCAAAGAAGATCGGAAAGTTCGCGTTGCCCGAAAAAATTATCTTCACGACCGACCTGCCGAAGACTCGGAGTGGTAAAATAATGAGGCGTTTGTTACGCGATATCGCTGAGGGAAGAGCCCTCGGAAACGTAACCACCCTCGCCGACCCCAGTATCGTAGAAAGCCTAAAAGGCCAATACACAGAAGAATCATAGGAGAACCAACGTTTACAAAACCTGTTTTAAAGGCACCGGAGCTTTACAGCTCCGGTGCTTTTTTTACTCGTTAATTCCTCGACTACTAATTTTTATCCTATGGCAAAGCAATCAATTATGAAAACCGCAGCTAGTATTGTGTTAGTCAGTCTTCTAGGCCCCTTATTTGTGAATGCTGGACTGGTGTTTGAAGAAGAGCGCGTCGTCCATGAGGCAAACTTTGAAGAATCAGAGTATACAGGCACGTTTGTCTTTACGAACAAAGGCAATAAACCCGTAAAGATTCTTGAAGTTAATTCCAGTTGTGGATGCACCACCGCCCTACCCAGCAAACAAATTTTTCAACCGGGGGAGTCAGGAGAAATTTCTGCAACGTTTGATTACGGGGAACGCGAGGGAAAACAGATAAAGTCAATCCGCGTAGAAACGGACCAAGAAGAGGGGGACGCCCGCAAATTCCTAACCCTGGAAGTCAATATCCCTTCGGCAATGGAGTATAGTCCCAGCGTCGTCATGTGGAACCGGGCGCGCGAAACGGAGTTCAAGCCGAAAGAAGTTATCATCGAATCAATGATGGAAGAACCGATCGAGATCTTGGATATTGTAGCCAGTAGCGACTTTTTTTCTTACGAGGTCAAAGTGCTTGAAGAAGGAAAAAAATTCGCGATTTCAATCACTCCAGAAAACGTTCCAGCAGACCACAAAGGAATCTTAAGAGGAACGTTTGTAGTAAAAACAAGCTTTGCGAATCCCTTAAAAGGAACCCTTAAAGTCTACGCGATCGTACGCTAGACAAGTCCGTATAGATTGAGAAAAGCACCCAAAGAAGCGCTGATCATTCTACTGCTAAGCACCGTAGGCATGGCAGCTACCTGGGTATTTCATCCTGCGCTGCCGCCTTGGAACCCCATGACCATCGAGGAAGGGGAAATCTCACTTGAAGAGGCACTGCAATTACCCAACACAATCTGGATCGACGCACGCGGAACTGAGGCATTCGAAACCAATCACATACCTAACGCAGTTCTACTAAACGAAGATCGATGGGAAGAGTTGTTTGAAGCATTTATTATTGAATGGGATGGAGTCAGCACATTGATCGTCTATTGCGATAGCCGCACCTGCGCAGCCAGTAAAGGTGTCGCAGACCGCCTGAAGGAAGCATTGGGAACCGACGAAATATTTGTGCTGAAAGGAGGTTGGCAAATATGGCAGGAAGACCAAAGTTAGGCACCTGGATTGAACTCCTCTTCCGTTGGATCCTGGCTGGATTCTTTATATTAGCGGGAGCTCTTAAGATTAAAGATCCCCAATCGCTTACAACCGCTATAGAAACCTATCAGATTCTCCCCTATCAACTCAGCGTAGTTCTGAGCCTTTTTCTTCCATGGCTGGAGGTTTTTGCCGGTTTGGGTGTAGCTCTTAAGAAACTTTACCAAGGAAGTCTTCTAACTCTGATCCTCCTATTGGGAGTTTTCGTAATCGCGCTCGCTCAAGGTTGGGCTAGAGATTTAGACGTTACTTGCGGGTGCTTTGGAAGCGCTGACCAGGAAAATCAAACCAACTACGCCTGGCTCATCATACGGGACCTCTTGCTCATCCTGTTGGCAGCAA
>CALGUT010000080.1 GCA_937920335.1 uncultured Opitutales bacterium | reverse complement strand
CACCGGCCGATCGCCAACGATC
Source organism: uncultured Opitutales bacterium (assembly GCA_937920335.1). GTDB lineage: Bacteria > Verrucomicrobiota > Verrucomicrobiia > Opitutales > UBA2995 > UBA2995. Next base: position 6,166 of record CALGUT010000080.1, on the reverse strand, counting down.
ATTTCGACAATAAAATGGCAGGTTGCTTCACCTTCAATATCGTTCGAAAGTGCCAACACCATTTCGCTACAGTTCCCTTCAGAGAGGCGTTCCTCTAACGCAGCCAAATTTAGCTGATTTGGGCCAACACCCTTTATGGGCGATAGCTTGCCATGAAGAACATGGTATAGACCACGATACGATCCGGAGCCCTCGATAGCGAGCAGGTCCGGCACTTGCTCAACTATACACAACACGGAATCGTCTCGCCGTTCGTCCTGACAAATATTGCATAGCGATTCTTCTGCCAAATTCCCACACCGGTCACAGCGAGTAACCTGCTCCGAGGCTGTCGAAAGCGCCTCAATCAATCCGGCCATATTACTTGGCTGTTCGACTAACAAATGTAGTGCAATTCTCTCCGCCGAGCGAAACCCCAAACCTGGCAATTTCTTTAGCTGCTTTACCAGATGGTCGAAAGAGGGAGTCATCAGAAATCCACTGATTGCTTACATGAAGCCCGGCATTTGCATGCCAGCAGTGACTTCACCCATCGCCTCTTCTTTGGCTTTACGGGCAGCCTCAATCGCATCTTGAACACCGGTTGCCAGCGTCTCTTCAACAAAAGACCTTTCCTCTTTAAGAAAATCCGGATCTAGCTGAATGGATTTGATGTCGCCTGACACAGTAACCGTTACTTGAATCGCACCGCCTCCGCTAGAGATATCGAGTGTTTGGTTAGCCTGCTCGGCTTCCAAAGCTTCGATCTTTTTCTGCATTTTCTGTGCTTGTTTGAGAAGTTTGCCTACGCCTGCCATAACGAGAATATTGTTTAAAGAGTTAGTGAATAAACCGCAGAAGGTTTCTCATAGCCTTAGTCAAGTCAAGCGGTTTGCCGACAGGTATTTCTTACAAGATCCTTGCGCTCAGGAAGGGTCTCGATACACCTTCTCCACCTTATCCGATGCCAGAAACCGCTGAAACTCAAAAAACAAAGAAAAAACCGGTCCGGTTGTACGTTTCCGAAAGCGCGACGCGTGAGCAACGACTTGAGACCTATAAACTCTGGCTGGCTCAGGAAGATGGAAAGCAACGGGAGATACACCGTTTTCAGACTTCAGGAATGAAAGTCGTTAAGGCCCGTGCCAACGCGATCGATCAGTTGCTGAGACACATGTTCGATTACGACTTACGAGCATTTGAATCGGAATACGGAAAACTGCCTTTCGCAATCGGAATCCTTGCACTCGGCGGCTACGGCCGTGCAGAGCTCTGTCCTCACAGCGACGTAGACATCATGTTTCTCTACCCAGAGAAAATACGTGCCAAGATCCTCCCTAAGTTCCAGGAGATATTCACCGAGCGAATCCTTTACATGCTCTGGGACCTGGGATTCAAAGTGGGACACTCGACTCGCACCATCAAACAAAGCATGGAAGAAGCAAAGGCGGATGTGCAGTCAAAGAATGCTATGTTGGAGTCGAGGCTGGTTGCAGGATCTGAAAACCTGTTCAAGGTATTTTCAAAGGCTTACAACCATTACTGCAGAAAAGATACCCGTAACTATATTGACGCACGACTACAGGATCAACGAGAGCGCCGGGCAAAGCATGGAAACACCGTCTTAATTCAAGAACCGGATATCAAGAACAGCGTTGGCGGACTACGAGACTACCAAAACCTGCTTTGGATGGGAAAAATCAAACTCGGGACTTCAAGTCTAAGAGAAATGGTCGAGTATGGTTACTTATCAAAGGAGGAGCGGAAAAAGCTAAAGAAAGCATACGATTTCCAGTTAAGGACTCGTAATGAAGTTCACTTCCAGAATGACCGTGCTACTGACCTACTGACTTTCGAAATGCAATACAGCGCTGCAGAGGCATTCAACTACCCGCAAGAGGATGCACTCAAAAAAGTCGAAGAGTTTATGCGCGATTACTACCGACACGCGCAAAACATTCTTAGACTCTCGATACTTCTGGAACAACGCCTTGCAATTAATGAACTAGGGAAGGAAAAAATATCGTTCCGGGAAGTTATCAATTCAAGACGCCAGGACCGACCCCGTCTCATCGACGGTTTCATGGTTCGAGGAAAAGAATTGACGATGATGAATCGGCGAGTGTTCAAAGAGGATCCACTGCGCCTGATTCGGGTCTTTCGACATCGCCAGCAGCTCGGTGTAAAACTGGATTTTGATCTCACTAACCTGATCACGAAGTCGCTCGAAATGATCGACAACTCGATTATCTATTCACCTGAGGCGAATGAAACGTTCCGATCCATACTTTCGGATTTGGGCAATGTCTATTCGACGCTGAACAGCATGCACGACCTGGGCGTATTGGGTAAGTTTATGCCAGAGTTTGAAAAGCTCACGTGTCTCGTTCAACACGAGTATTATCACCGGTATACGATTGACTTTCACATACTCAATACGATCAAGCAACTGGACCATGTTCTGAGTGAAAGCACGGAAGATCTAAAGGCCTACAGAGAAGAGGTTCACAAACTGGACGATCCCTCCGAGCTTTATCTCATACTCTTACTTCACGACATAGGAAAAGGTGTCGGAATCAAGGGACACGATAAAGTAGGCGTCGAAATATCCAGGCCTATTTTAAAGCGAATGGGAATCGATCCGAGGATTCACGAAGAAATTTTGTTTATTATCGGAAATCATCTGGAAATGGCACGATTCTGGCAACACCACGACATCGATGACCCTCAGAATATTCAGTCATTTGCTAACAAAATCGTTAATCAAAAGCAGCTCAGCCTTTTGTTCGTTCACACCTATTGTGACGCGAAAGGAACATCTTCCTCTCTATGGAACAGCTACAAAGACATGCTGCACCGGCGTTTATTCTCGGCCACGAAAGCACACCTCGCGGCTGAGCAAAGCCTTGAGAAAGAATTGGAACGGAAGAAGGCAATGATCTACGAAAACCTTCTATCCTTAAAAATCGAAGACGTTTCCCAAGAGGAAATACACGCACACTGCAACCTATTGCCGGAACGCTACTTCGTTCACAACAGCGTGGAAGAGATCGTTACCCATATAAAATTGGTCAATCAGTTACTGCGTAACATCAACGAAGCGGAATCGTTAGCCGCTCTTGCACCGGTCATTGATTGGAGAGATGACTTCAATCGTGGACACACAGTAGTCACTGTCGTTACCTGGGATCGGGCAGGATTATTTCACAGACTAGCCGGGTCTTTCAGCCTGGCAGGTTTGAATATCGTAAGTGCTAAAGCAATCAACCGTATGGATCATATTACGATTGATACGTTCTACGTTTGCGATACCAAGGGCGGAATTGTTCAAAGTAAATTAGCTCAGGAAAAATTTGAACAGTGCTTAGATCTCGCAGTTGTAAAAAACAAAGACCTTAGCAAAGCGATCTTGGATGAGTCCAAGAAACAGCAACCGAAAAAGTTATTTGGTTCTGACAAGCACACGCATACTCCCTTTCCACAAACCGTAGATGTCTACAGGGAAGTTGAGCTCGCAAAAACAGTTGTTGAGATTGAGGCATATGATAAAATCGGCCTTCTCTACTTTCTCGGCAAAGTTATGTATGAAAAAGGTTATGACATGACCTTCGCGCGCATCGCTACCGAACGAAACATTGCCGTAGATACCTTCTACATCGAAAACTCCCGCGACACAACCGACTCCAAGAACGAAACCAATTTAGTTGATCTCAAAAACAGTCTAGCCAAAGTTATCGATTCAGATGAACTTCAGGCGGTAGGCTAGAATGAGCAAAGCAAACGAGCGCGACGCGCTCATAGATCTTCTTTATAGGATTCGAGTAATCGGCCACGATGCCGAGAATCCTCAGAGCGCACTTGAATCGATACTCGAGCTGGTAAAGCAATACTTCACCGCCTACGCTGCCAGTATCGCACTCATCAATCCCGATACCCGTCAACTCGAGATAGAGGTCAATAGTGGTCTACCCGCTAACAGTAAGGATCTGAGCCTCCCCATCGGTATGGGCATCACCGGATGGGTAGCCCTTCACGGCAAATCGCTCCGCGTTGATGATGTCAGTAATGATCCCCGCTACTACAAGGTTTCAGAGAACGTTAAGAGCGAACTGGCCTGCCCCATGGAAGAGAACAATCAGGTCATCGGCGTGATATCGGTTGGTTCAAATCGCCTTTCTGCCTTTTCAAAGCATGGCCAACGATCATTGGAGATAATCGCAAAGGAGACCACACAGATCGTTAGTCAAATCTGGTTGATACAATCGCTAAAGAACCGTTCTGAACAATTGGAGGCACTCATCTCGATGGGACAAGACTTTGTGTCCAAGTTGGACCTGGATGAGCTTCTTGAAACCATTAATCGGGAAACGCACAAGATTATGCATTGTCGATTATCGATGCTTCTCACGGTCAAACCCGATGGCAAAACTCTAAAAATCCACTCGATACAGGGTAACAAACAAGACTACGACCCACTTCCTGAACTGCCTGTTGAGAACACATCCTTTGGTGTGGCCATGCATTTGAAGCGAACCGTGGAAGTGCTTGATCTCAGAAAATCTGAAGAAGAGCATTTCTGGAATATAGTAAATGGCGAAGAGCTACTCTCCATGGTTTGCTGCCCTATCCTGTGGGAGGGAAAAGCGATAGGGATTCTGGCTAGTTATTCAGACAAGATTCATAGAGTGAACAACGATGAGAAACGGATTTTGGCGACCCTCGCCAGCTTCAGTGCAGTCGCGATACAAAATCTCCGGCTCTATTCCTTGATCTTCGAAAATGAGGAATATCTCCAGAAAAACGATAAACTTATCACTCTCGGATTACTGGCTGCCGAGATTGCTCATGAGATCCGCAATCCCCTGACAGTTATCAAGCTCCTCTTTGGGAGTCTCGATCTGAATTTCCCTGAGGACGACCCGCGCAAAAAAGACGCGCAAATTATCGATGAAAAAATTGGACACCTGGAAGGTATTGTCGAGCAGGTCTTAAATTTTGGAAAGACATCTCAATCTGTTCACTCGCATTGGAACTTACAAAAACTCGTCGAGGAGAGCATGCAACTTGTACGTATAAAACTCATTCAACACAAGATTGCGATCTACTTCGATCCCGGCGAAGAACAACTCCTCGCGGAAGTAAACAAAGGACAGATCCAACAGGTGATACTAAATCTAATTCTAAATGCCACGGAGGCGATTACAGAGAGTGGCGCAATTACGTTTCGCTGTAGCAGAGAAATCATCAACAATCAGCCGTGCGGTTGTATAGAAATAGAGGATACTGGTTCCGGAATTCCTTCTGAGTTTGAAGAAAAGATTTTCGACTCATTCCTGACCGGCCGCCCTGGAGGGACCGGTCTCGGACTCTCTATCGTTAAACGTATTTTGAGAAGCCATCGAGGAGATATTGAAGTTAAGAAAACCAGTCCCTCGGGTACTACCATGAAGCTCTGGATCCCGCTCTTTGAATAAAACTACCGCTAACGCCCCTGCAATGGCTTCAGAAAGTAGTCCCACGAACGGTTACGATCCTTATTCTCAGCTACAGCAACAAATGGACGCCACTTAGGTTGAACGGGCTTGCGAATCAAATGCATACCCGCCTCATGCGGCAAGCGATCTGCCTTCCGTGAATTACAACTAATACAAGAAGCCACCACATTCTCCCAAGACGTTCGACCTCCATGGTGTCGAGGAATCACATGATCCAAATTCAGCTCGGACTCCTTAAAGTGTTTTCCGCAATATTGGCATCGGTGGTCATCGCGGTCGAAGATGTTTTTTCTGTGAAACTTCACCTCTTTAATCGGAAGACGATCAAAGAACTTCAGGATGATCACCTTCGGTAACCGGATCACATAACGAACCGTATGCAGACATTCTTGCTCTAAATCCTCTGAAAATTCCGATGCATCCAACCACTGATCAAAATCGTATAATTGAAAGTCACCTTCACTTTGATGAATCACTTCTGCATGACCTTGAACCAAAAGACTAAACGCCCGCTTTACGCCGACCACGTTAACTGCCTGCCAAAAACGGTTGAGAACCAAAACCTGCTTTGTCAATACAACCTCCATCCGAGGCACATTTTTAAATTGCAGGTATTTCGACTGTCAAATTAATCACGGTTACAGGAAGGTAAAAAGGAACAAGAGGACTCGAAAATCAGAAGGAATAAAAAC
>CALGUT010000079.1 GCA_937920335.1 uncultured Opitutales bacterium | reverse complement strand
TCAGGAAAGCGAAGGGGTTCTTTCGACAGAATCTTGTCTCCCTTGATAACTACAGCACAATCCAAGCTCCCACCTTTGATCTTTCCCATTTTGAGCAACGGCTCAATTTCCTCATAGATCGTAAATGTTCGGGCGGCGGCCACCTGAGTCGCATATACATCAGGATCGATATCCAGAGACAGGTGCTGAGTATGAACCGCTTTCTGATCGGTAGATGTGCAAGTTATCTTAAAGCCGTCGTGGGGAAGCGCTACAAGCGAGCGATTGCCATTGGTTACCGATATCGGCTCCTTCAACACATAATACTCACGCTCTTTTTCCTGGGACACCGGTTCTGCCTCAAGAATCATGTTCAGGTAGTGTTTTGCCGAACCATCGAAAACCGGAAGTTCATTTCCGTCTACTTCAACGAGGACATTATCTACCCCCATCCCATTTAAAACGCTGAGTAAATGCTCAGTCATTTCAACCTTGGTGTAGCCATCTGAAATAGTGGTACTCCGAACGACTTCAGAGACATTTTCAATGGATGCTTTAACTTCTGGTTTGCCGTAAAGGTCGACCCTGCGAAAAACCACTCCGTGATCCACAGGAGCCGGCTTGATTGTCAGAGTAACTTCTTCGCCGGTGTGAACGGCTTTTCCTTTGGCGGTCACTTCGCGCAGAATGGACCTTTGCTTCATGGGAGGGTATCCTTATAATTAAACTGGAAAAGGAAAGCACCAATTTTGGCTCCCCTGAGCGGTTGACAATCAACAGGTTGAAATCTACGAAACCGTCTACATTTAAACTTATATGGCATCACCAACAGATATTCGCAAAGGACGGGTCATGAGCTATCAAGGCACGCCTCACCTCGTATTAGAAATGCTTCACCGCACTCAGGGCCGTGGTTCAGGGTGGGTACAAGCTACCTTGAGAAATCTAAAGACGGGAAGCAGCTCGACAGTCAAATTTCGCTCAAGTGAAAACGTCGAATTCATGCATACTGAAGTCCACAAACTTGAATTCAGCTATGCCGACACCAACGGCTATTTCTTCATGGACCTGGAAACCTACGATACCATCGAGATCCCGACTGACATTTGTAATTCCATCAAAGAATTCTTAGTCCCATCGAACATGTATGACATTCTCTATGTGGACGATAAACCCACAGATGTCACCCTACCGACAGCTGTGGAAATGGAAATCACAGAAGCACCAGAAGGCCTTCGTGGTGACACTGCCAGCGCAGCAACCAAAGCAGCGACCACCGAATCCGGACTCGTTCTTCAGGTTCCCTTGTTCGTAAAACAAGGCGATCGAATCAAAATCAATACATCTGACAAGTCCTATCAAGGACGCGTTTAGGCTCGACTATCCACTTTCATAAAAAAAAAGCCGCTCCCATCGTAGGAACGGCTTTTCTGTAAATTATTCTGATTTCGAGTCAGTCTTAAGCAACACGCTCTACAATTAATTGAGGCGGATTTGGACGCTTAGGAGCCAAACGGTAAGCTTGCTTGAAGTATTCAAGAACACTCTCGAGCTTTGCTTCGTCGTTGTAGTGAATCATCATAAGTGGCTCTCCTTGCTTAACCTGAGTACCAACCTTCTTGATTTCGGAAACACCTACTGAAGGATCCACGTGCTTCCTGCGACCTTCCCTGTTTGCTCCAAGCAACTGAACGCCACGGGCAATCATACCTGCATTGATCGTATGAACGTATCCGCGTTTCGGCGCAGGTAGCTTACGAATGTGCTTTGCGGTTGGGAACTTGGAAGGATCATCAATATAACTGGAATCGCCCCCCTGTGCCTCAATCAGTTCCTTGAATTTCGCCAAAGCAGATCCATCTTTCAAATGGCGCTGAACCGTTTGTTTAGCCGAGAGAGTCGAACCCGCAACTCCGGCGAGCCTTACGATTTCCATGCCAAGCTTCAAAACGAGCTCCTGCAAATCTTCCGGTCCTTCACCCTTGAGCAATTGGATCGCTTCCTGGATCTCCAGAGCCGTTCCAACCGTATCACCTAAGGGTTGATTCATGTCGGTAACCAAAGCTACACAACGGCGCTTTAACGAGCGGCCTACACGAGTTATTGAACGCGCGAGCTGACGTGCTTGCTCAACATCTTTGATGAAAGAGCCATTACCCCACTTTACGTCTACAACCAGTCCCTCTGCACCTTCGGCAAGCTTCTTACTCAGAACACTGCCGGTGATGAGCGGTAGACTGGGGATAGTCGCCGTATTCTGACGTAGGCGATAAAGCGTTCCGTCTACCGGCGCGATCTCTTCGCTTTGATCCGCGATTGTGCATCCAGTCGTTTTAAGCTGAGCGACAAATTCTTCCAAATTCATCTTACCGCTGAATCCAGGAATCGCATCCAATTTATCCAAGCTGCTGATCAAGAATTCTTCATCCTGGCTCACCATCATCGGCATAACTACTCCGCAAGCTACGGCCAACGGTGCCAAAACCAGTGAGGTTTTGTCACCTACGCCGCCTGTGGAATATTTATCAATCTTCGGACGAGAGATTTTGGAAAGATCAACGACCTCTCCTGACAACATCATTTCTTCAGCCAAAATCGCAGTTTCCTGCGCGGACATACCCTGGAAAAAGATAGCCATCGCGAGGGCGGCCATCTGGTATTCCGGCATTTCCTTATCGAGAACGGAATCGACAACGTAGCGTATTTCTTCTTGAGAAAATTCGCCTCCATCGCGCTTTTTCTCAATCAGATACGAATAAGACGGCTTTATGAACTTCTTGGGTGCAAGGATCTTTTTTCTCATAAAATGGTGTTTACATACGAGCAAGTTCCGCTCGTCTATCAAAATTGTAAACTTTTAAGTAGTAGGTAATTAGGTCCTTGGTGTCGAGCATATTCTAACCAGAGGGTGCACTTTTAACAATCACCCTAAAAGCTGAATTGAGCAGTAAATCTAATCTTGCAGTTTTAAAATGACCTCCCATTGGTTGATTGGATGACGATCTGGTTCGACATTGCCGGTGGCCTAAACGAAGCTGTTGAGGCCGCTGCAGCAAGACTTTCTGACTTTGATGAGAGCTTCTCAGCCGAAGTTCGCTTAGCTGACCCTAGGTATGGTGATTATCAATCCAATGGTGTTCTTCCCTACGCGAAAAGAAACCAAAAGAATCCACGGGCACTAGCCGAAACGTTGATCCAGGCACTTCTGGATTCTGGACATTTGGATACGGAAAAAATAGAGCT
>CALGUT010000078.1 GCA_937920335.1 uncultured Opitutales bacterium | reverse complement strand
GTCGTATTTTTCCATGCTAGGAACGGTATGAAAAAAGGGCTGTAAATCGCGACTCGGATGGTGATCCGGATAACTGTTGGCCAATCCGGTTTCCTCCGAGGTGTAATTGATATTATTTACCGGGTTCCAGGGACTGGGAATCCAGTTTTGTGGGACTTTGCTGTCGCCATAATCGAAACGATCCCAAATTTCGATCTGAACGATAATGTCTCTGGCTTCTGTTAATTCGAGCAACGATTGGAAGCGACCCCAGTACTCTGGATTCCATTGCTCGAGATCGTATTTCCCGGAAGCGAGTTGCTTGAACGGGTAGACCTCAAAGTCGTGATCCTTACGATCACTCATGGTGTTACGAATCACGTTTCCGCCAACACTGGCCAATAGATCGAGATGTTCCTCCAGATTCGGTATTTGAAACAGACTGTCATCCTTTGAACCCCCTAAAAGTAACACGGGTTTCCCCTTATACTGCCAATAGTGAGGGTTGGATTTGTAGGGCTGAATGCGGTGGCTATTATCACCCTGATTACACGCCGTTTGAGATAGCAGGAATAACAGAGTAACAAGGCTCAGTGGGGTTTTCATGTTTAAGTTTCCTTAGGGATGAGCCTTCCTTTATAGCTTCAGTTCAATCCAGGTCAATCCAGGTCAATCCAGGTCAATCCAGGTCAATCGGGTTCCTCTCTATTGAGTAAGAGATTACCAGATGAATAATTGTATTTGTATAAAAAATACGCTGTTAAATGTGCCTGCAGGTAAGCGAATATTCAACCGAGGTGACTATTGGTTGCCAAAGGATGGTAGTCCGGCAAGCGCCATGGCCACCTCTTCGTCTGGATATTCGTAGTCGATTAGCTTGCCAGCATTGTAATCGATGTAGGCTTGCATATCGAAGTGCCCATGTCCGCATAGATTGAAGAGGATCGTTTTTTCAGTACCTTCTTCTTTACAACGTTCCGCTTCCCGAATGGCTCCAACTACTGCGTGATTCGCTTCGGGAGCTGGAATGATCCCTTCGGCCTTCGCGAACTGTACTCCGGCAGCGAATGTTTCGAGCTGATTGTAAGACGTCGCCTCAAACAGTCCCAGTTTCATGGCGTGGCTTACCATCGGGGCCATGCCATGGTAACGGAGCCCTCCACTGTGAAATCCAGGGGGCACAAAGGAGCTTCCCAAAGTATTCATTTTTACCAGAGGTGTCAGATGGCCGGTGTCTCCGAAATCGTATTTGAGAGGTCCCTTGGTCAAAGTCGGGCAGGCAGCGGGTTCAACGGCCACAATCCGTATCTTTTTCCCGTCACGGATCATCTCTCCCATGTAGGGAAATGCAATGCCCGCGAAATTGGATCCTCCACCGGTGCATCCTACGATGACATCGGGGTAGTCGCCCGCCATTTCGAGCTGCTTCTGTGCTTCCAATCCTATCACCGTTTGGTGGAGGAGGACGTGGTTTAGCACGCTGCCCAGGCAATACTTGGTATCTTCGTTTTGCGCAGCGACTTCCACGGCTTCTGAGATAGCGATCCCAAGCGAACCTGAGCAATCTGGATCGTCGGCCAATATCGCCCGACCTGATTGAGTGGTATCACTGGGACTCGCAATGCACCGGGCTCCAAATGTTTCCATCATAGCTCGGCGGTAAGGCTTTTGGTTAAAACTGACCTTTACCATATAAACCAAGCACTCGAGGCCGAAAAATTGGCAAGCCAGAGCCAGGGATGAACCCCACTGGCCGGCCCCCGTTTCGGTGGATATCTTCTTAACCCCCTCCTTCATTTTGTAGTAGGCCTGAGGGACGGCGGTATTGGGTTTGTGCGATCCGCTGGGGCTTACACCTTCGTATTTATAGTAAATTTTGGCCGGTGTATCGAGGGCCTTCTCTAGTCGTCGGGCTCGGTAGAGGGGCGTGCATCTCCACTGCCTGAGGATCTGGTTTACTTCATCAGGGATTTCAATCCAACGTTCCGTGGAGACCTCCTGCTTTATCAACTCCATGCCAAACAGGGGAGCGAGATCATCAGGCCCGATCGGTTGCCCGGTACCCGGGTGCAATACGGGAGGAAGCGGTTCAGTAAAATCAGCCGCCAGGTTGTACCAGGCCGTCGGCATGTTCGCCTCGTCTAGAAGGTATTTGATCGTTTCCATGGTATATGATTATCAGCTCCCAATAGCATTGAAACAAGTCGATAATACGATGGGTAACCCTTATAAGTTACCGGAGTACCGTTCATAAGAGGAACCGGACATGGAGATATTTTCATGAATGGGGATGACCTGTATTAAGTGTTTCATACCCACGCATCCAGTAAGGAAGTACGACCTCACCATACCTTGTTGGTTAATATGGGTTTCCAGGAATCGATAAGATCGTTGTGAACTACAATACGACCACGTATCTCCGCAAGAACTGACTAC
>CALGUT010000077.1 GCA_937920335.1 uncultured Opitutales bacterium | reverse complement strand
CTGGGTCCTGACACTGACAGGTAAACAAGATAATCGGATTTCCGTTCATCTCTACAACAATGAGTGCACCGAGGATAAATCCAGTCAAATCGGTCAGGGCAATGGTTCACACCCTCTAATGATTGGAGAAATCTGCGGACTCTCCGGGAGTTGGTGAGTTATTAAAATGGCCTCGTTTCAAAACAGCATCAACTCCCCCATTCACCTCGATCAAAGCAACTTGGGATGCCTTGGCTTGCTGGTCGACCAACTCAGGGTCGACGAATGAATGCAGTGCTTCTTGCAAACGCTTTTCTACCGCCGCGGCCCTTTCAAGACCACAGAGATTGGTAGTCTCTTCCGGGTCCAAATCGAGATCATAGAGCTCGGCCGGCTCATTATGATAATGAATGTATTTATAACGCCCATCACACACCATGAAGACTCCATTCTGAAAATGCAGCGCGTGGTATTCACTGAACACATACCGCTCATCCGGCGGCTGCGCGATAAGTTTCGGAAGCGCAACTCCAGGACGACCATCAGCCGGCTCACGTGTTATTCCAAAATTCTCAACAAACGTTGGAAACAAATCGATTAATGAAACGGGAATGTTTGAAACCTCCCCCGACGAAAAATCAGGGCCGGCCGCAATGAATGGAATCGCTGCAGATTCCTGATACATGGTAAACTTACCAAATAAACCGCGCGAGCCTCGACTCTCGCCATGATCCGTTGAATAGACAATATTCGTGGTGGACTCCAGGTTCAGCTCCTCGATCACACCGAGTACTTTGCCAATATTCTCATCGAGATTCGATATGCTCGCCGCATAAGCCCGATTCATCTGCGTTATCTGATCCTCCGTAAATGGGACCTCCTGGTCATGCAAGTGGCGCAACAACTCAAGTGACGGGTGACGATTCCAATCCTCTGAATTCACCTGAGCTGGTGCCGGTAACTCTTTATCTGCATACTCATCGAACCATCGCTTGGGAGCAAGATACGGCGGATGCGGGCATACAAAAGACACCCACAAAAGCCAGGGTTTTCCATTCTGAGCAGCCACGCGTTTCTTTAACCAATCAACCGCTTGATCAGCGATCCTTGCATCGTATTCCAAATATGTAGAATCCCCCGAGCCCGCACCAATGATCTCCTTACGCTTATGCCGAACTTCCGCTCGATCATCACGAATGCAACCATGCAGATCACCCTTATCAAACACATGGAGCGTATCGATTTCTTCTGTAAAACCATTATCGTCATCCGCACTGCGAAAATGAAGTTTCCCGATAACGGTAACATCGACACCATGCTCTCGTAGCACATGATGCCAGCTCTCATTTTCCCCATGATAAGGGTGTGCGTTATCCCAATTACCGATTTGGTGAACGAATCGCCCCGTCGCAAGACTGGCGCGTTCAGGAACACAGATTGGACAATTCGTATAGGCCCGCTCGAAAGCCGTACCTCGTGCAGCCAACGCATCCAGGTTCGGAGTTTGAAACACCGGATTTTTCCGACCGACAAATTCTTTGTTATGCTGATCGGAGAATATGAAAACGAAATTGTTATTGGGAGAGGTTGTCACAGGACTGTCTTTTAAATTTAGGTTTCAAGAAAAATTTAGAGAGGGATGAAGAGCGGGTTCTTGTTAATACGAAATTAGCCCCACAGCTCCAGGTACCTCCAATCTCTGCAGTCTGGAGTTCCGAAGGACTACCCCGCAAGTTAATGTTTAATGGTTCCACTACAGATCGATCCGTTCGAGACTCATTATGGAGATTTACGTGCAAGCGTTGAGTCAATAAATGCAGACATGCTTTTCCAATAGACCGGATCATATGAAATGGAATTATGATCAGTACCAGGAACCTCAACCCATTCCCGGTCACCTTTCCAATTTTCGAAAAGCCGTTTCGAATGCTTCATAGGAATGACACGATCCTCCTCAGCGACTAAAAACAAGGCTGGCACGTCAACACGTTCGGACGCACTTAATGAATCGAATGGATCCTTTAATAGCCAGGATACGGGAGCGAACGGATACAAATCCTGAGCAACTGCCCTGATACTATCGTACGGCGTAACAAGCACTAAACGAGTCACGGAAACCTCACAAGCGACTTGCACAGCAACCCCACTTCCAAGACTCCGACCAATCAATGTGATGTCCGTATACCGGTCCTTCAATCCATTCAGAATCACTATGGCATCTTTCACTAGATCTCTCTCGGTGGACTTCCCCTCGCTCTCACCATAACCTCGATAGTTCATGAGAAGAACCGCCACCCCACTCGATCTTGCATAGGATTCGATACTCAACGAAGCCTCCTCGGCATTTCCTCCATAATACACGAAGAGCCTGTCCTGGTCAGGATTGATCAGCCATCCTTTCAAGACAAAACCATCCCGTTCGACCGTATATTCAAACGCTGCGTTTTCTTGAATGTGCTCCCACGCTCGGTCCAAAGGCTGGGGGTAATATAGCAGATTGCGCTGATTTAAATACAGGTAGCCCACCATAAGCAGGAAGCCCAACCCGATCAGCGTCAGTATTATCAGGGTAACTCTCATCTACCGCTCAAAGCATTTACCTGTAAAATGGGTAAAAGAATAAGGAGACTGATCTGCACAACTATATCCAACGGCGAGTTAGGCTGAATGACTGTGCTGTCGGTCCGTACTTCGGCGTTGTGGCAAGATACATGACCAGCGGAATGACATCCTCAGGGAGTTTCCGGTACTCGCGTTCCGTCCCAAACTGATTCACCAGTTTCCGCTCCAGCGTCTCACCGTCTTTTAATTTGGTCTGTACAATACCCGGCACCAACTCATTCACCGTGATATCAAACGGTGTCAATTCTTCAGCCAACATCCGTGTAAAGTGCCATAAGCCCGCCTTCGCAGCACTGTAAGCCGAAATCCGGCTATGCCCACGATGCCCCGTTCCAGACCCCATCATAATAATCTTTCCTTCCCCACGAGATTTGAGGTGAGGAATCACCGCCTTCGCCGTGTAAAAAGCGCTATTTAAGTTTACCTCGATCGTATCTCTCCAGGTTTGCACATCGGCCTCTTCGATCGAATTACTTTCAAGGCAGCCGCCTGCATTCATAAAAACGATATCCAAACCACCGAAGGCTTCCACCGTTTGGTCAACCATCGATTGTACCGCTTGGGGGTCGGTGATATCACAGGGAATAGCAATCGCTTTACCCCCTGCTTCGGAGATCTCTCTCGCAACGGACTCAACCGCCTCCGTTGTCCGAGCCGTCACGGTTACCTTTGCACCTTCAGCAGCGTAGGCCTTGGCAATCGTCCTCCCCATTCCTCGACCCGAACCGGTCACAATAGCAACCTTTCCTTTTAACAATCCGTCACTCATGGATACCACTAAACGGACACTCCAACTAGGGGTCCAGCAAAGTCACAGATTTCTAGCACTAAACGTAAGAACAAAGTCTTACTGAGGAGCTTGCTGCTGACGGGCGCGCATCTGCTCCCGATAAATCATGAAGTCCGTATTTGAAGGCTCGAGTTCTATCGCACGGTTAATACAACCCATCGCCTTCTCGGGCTCTGAAAGGTAAGCATAAATCATCGCCAAGTTATACCACCAGCGAGCTTGATCAGGATCCAGTCCTACCGCCTCTACAAACGCCCGCTGAGCTCCCACATAGTCATTCTTCTCGGCAAGCAGTAGTCCTTGAGAGTAAGCCAACAATGCTATCTGCGGGCCAATCTCACGCGCATCGCTGAGTACCTTGAGAGCACCATTTATATCACCGGCCCGAGAAAGTAAAATCGAAGCATCGTAGTAGAGATATGGGTTTTCCTTATCAAAAGAAATTGCCTGCATCGTCAGCTGTTTGGCCAAGGGCAAATCATTTTGAATTAACGCCAGCTCCGCTCTTCGCAGTGCTCCGCCCGGTCGATCAGCACCCATCTCTGAATACTCTACCCATTCTCGAAAGGCCTCCACGGCGGGATCGAATTGCGGTAATAGCGCCTCTGCTGCCCGATTCCGCACGAGGCGGGAAGCATCGTTCAATGCACCCTGAACCGTAGCCAACTGATCCTGACGTTGTGTCATGACCGTAAGACTGGCTTCTCTCAACAAGGGCGATTCATCCTTAAGTCCCGCTTGTGCCAATCCAAATACCCCTTCGTCCTGAGCGCCAAATGCCATCAACCGCATCCAGGTACTCTTCCAATAGACGTTCTCTTCCTTTTGAAAAATCGCCTTCACGGCAGCCAGACTGTCAGGATTGCCTGCGTGCGCGGCGGTGATGGCATTCGCCCGTTCACGGACATGTTCGCGACGCTCGGTGTCTCCATACCAATCATTGACGTGCTCCAACGCCCACTCCGTGGTTTCCTCCGCATGGCAAGAATTACAGGCGTTCGGAACCCCATGATCGATGGTGAGTTGAGGATCTGGGCTCGTGAAACCGTGGTCCCGGCGGGGATCACGTGCCATGTAAGTGCGATGCGGCATATGACACTCGATACACTGATTCCCTGCACTCCCCGCTGCATGGCGACTGTGAGAAAGCGGTTCGATCATGATCGACTCATTCGCTCCCGTAGCATGGCAACGCATGCATAGAGCGTTGTTAGCAGTCGGTAGAATATTCTCCCCCGAATGAGGGTTATGACAGTCCATACAAGTCACCCCCTTATGGCCCATCCTACTCATCATGAAGGAGGCATATACGTAGTCTTCTTCCAACGCCTGCCCATCCGCAAAATAAGCGCCAGGAGAATCTGGTAAAGTCAGGCGGTAATGATCAAAAAAACGTTCGCCTGCGTGGAAACCGTTTGCAGTCAGTTCTTCCCGCCGCGCATGGCAGGTCGCGCAGTTTTCCATACTGATTTGCAGATCCGCCTCAGTGCTCGCAGGCACATAGTTGTCAGATCGAGCAGCCTCCACATGCGCTTCCATATCTGAATGACACTGGACGCAACTTACGGTCTGCATGAGCCATGTACTTTTGTAAGTGTCCGTCCGCATATCATAATTCTTGTCATAATCTGTCATATGACAAAACGCGCAATTGGTATTCCAATTCATTCCTTGTTGAGACCAATGGCCCCACTCAGTAGGACGACGATCTTCATCACCGAACACATTAAACCATTCCTTGTTCTTCGGATCCCAAGTCAGTGCCTGAGTCTGCAGTCGACCTTTTGACGTCGGCACCAGGTATTGCCTCAAAGGAATCTCACCGATCGCACCAATAACGGGTGAATCATGCCCTTTGGGCATCGTTTCAGGCGCATCTCTTTGAACAATCTTAAACGCATCGCCCACTGTTTTCAGATCATACTCAAACCCAGCCTCATCAGTAACCTCTCCCATCGCGAACGCCTCCGCATCCACAGCCGGATCGATCAACCGATTCGCAATGGCATGGTGGCTCTTTAGCCAGTCTTCGTGAGCTGAATCATGACACTCCGCACACACCTTGGGGCTTGCCCAAGCTAAATCAGCTGGCCGATGAGACTCGGGAAACAGCTCGGCAATCTCGGCGTTTGATTTGAGCGCTATCGGAGCCTCCTCCTTTTTAGGAGAACAGCCCCAGAAAAGGGAAACCGGTAAAATCGATAACAAACAAAAACGGGTAATTCTAATAAAAGATAACATGGCATAGGGGACGACTAACCATCCAACAACCAGCACTCCAACAAACTTCCCAAGCGAGGGAAAGGAAAATTACCTTCTAAGAATTACCCAGTAATTTGAACCGACCGGCCAAACAAACAATCAATCAGCGTCTGAACTGAAAGCATAGAACAGTTTCTAGAACGCCACGACGAAGCAGGGTTGTGTCAGTATAAACTCGGGTGCGAGGAAGTTTAGTGAATCGACGGTCGTAACGATAAGGCTGCAGAACGCTTGCGTAATCCCCACAAACATCGTGGACAGTGCCCCCCAAATGATTGACTCGCTTGGTAAACCGGCCTCTCAGGTAACAGATTCCGATCGGCGGCGTCATATAGGTGCTAACATTCATGACATAGGTATAGACCAAATCCAGATTCGCAATCAGAGGAGCACCTGCCACTCCAAAGACCAGCATCACGATTGCCGTTATCTTCCCTACTTTGATCGCCTTCTTCTCATTCGATTTTTCATCAACGGCCGGATAAAATTCTAGCGCGACAATACTACGAATCATACAGACCCCAGAGTTCTGGGTAGACATCCACGCGGCAAGCAAGGCCGCCCATACCAAAGACCGACGACTGTGATCGTCAGTATGTAGACAATTACGATCGTTAGGTTAACGGTTTACTCGAGATCCATACCTTAATTCTTGGCGGCGCGTTCCCGTTTCGTTGCTTGATACCGAAGATCCGGGATCGTCGCTACAACAAATGTCGTGAAGATGCCCAAGACAATCGATACGATAAAAATGTAACGGTAATTATTATCCAGCAGAGCGATGATAATTCCCCCACCCGCCAACGCAGCCGTTCGCCCCAGCGCTAGGAAAATATTCAATGCCCCGGTTAACTGACCGATCTTCTCACGCGGCAAGAACTCTGTCGAAAACGGCTTTAGCGTTACATTGTCGATCACCACGCCTATCCCGACCAATATCGCAACAGTTATAAGATCTTCCGGCGTTTGTGCGATAAAACCAAATACAGCCCCCACCATCACAAAGCAATAGGCGCCAACCAGTGTCCACTGCTTAGGCAGGAACCGTTCGATGATAAAGGCGAACGGAAGCGCTACGATCAGCGTGATGATCGGCTGATACCCCCAGTTCGCACCAAACTCTGCCTTGCTAAATCCCATAGTTTTGATAGCAAATGCAGACACGTATCCTAGTATGATCTGGATGTGCAGCATCTTAGAAAAATTAACGAGGGCGAAGCGTCTGATGTAGTTATCACCGAATACATCCTTTATGTATATCCAGGGATTTATGCGCGGTGGTTTATGAGAGTGCTTCTTCTCGC
>CALGUT010000076.1 GCA_937920335.1 uncultured Opitutales bacterium | reverse complement strand
ATGCTGAAAAAAGTAAAAGGGCGTAGAAGCCTTACCATCCTGACCGACAAACTGCACGCTGTGCTTCTCCGTCCACGCCATTTCATTAATTTTGTCGAGCACTCCCAGACGCTCGAAGGTGAAATAGCAGTAGGGCATGAGCGATTCGCCCACATGATAACGAGGAAACTTCTCTTTCTCGAGAATGAGGACTCTCCATCCTTTTTCCGCCAACAAAGCCCCGCTGGTTGACCCTGCCGGCCCACCACCAATAATGATTGCATCGTATTCGTTTGGATAAGTCATGATTGAGAAATTTTGAATTAAACGCCGGAGCTTCTAATGAAACGGAGGAGTCAGAATCTCCATAATCCAAGCGATACTCTCGCCTGAAATTTTCGATAACTGGTTGAAGCGTCCACAGAACAGTTCTCCTTTTAGCTTCCTAAATGGAGTATCTTTCAAAAATTCTGCAGAAATGGAAAAATAGCAAACCGGTGCACTCTTGAATTCGATTTTAAAGTCGTGCAAAAGTCCTCCAAAGGGTATTTTCGCAGCTTGAATCACCTTTTGTTGGTCATCTGAAAAGCTATCCAGAACGATCGCAATCACCCCATATTCAACAATCGCATCGTCTTTCTGCGCTTTTAAGAATACCTCTCGAAGGTAAACACGCCTCGAAATTTCGCGCCTCAAACAATCTACATAGAGCTTGCTTCCATGATACTTTTCAAGAGTGGACGTCATATCCACCGGATGATTTAAGAGCTGATTCGCTGGTTCAGGTAAGTCTTCACCCTGTATAATGTGAAACGCTGAAACAGGAATACCGCAGTCGCTTACAATAAAATACCGCAATGCCTCAGGCATGCCTTTAACGATCACTTCATCCATAGGATACGTCGGGGGAGGAGAAGATGTGGAACGATCAGGACTAAACGATTTGCGATGTCCGATGCTGCTTCAGAAAGAAGTCGTGGAGCAAGTTGTCTACACAAAGGAGGCCATCGCGATTCAGTAGAACGGCGTCATCCTCAACCGTTAGAAGGCCTTCGTCGGAAAGACCCGTCAATTGTTCTGAAAACCTGTCAGCCATATTGACGCCAAATTTTTCAGTAAAGTATCCCAGTTCTACTTTCCCAAGTTTCATCTGAAGAATAAACTCACGGATCATTCGTTCCTCTTCATTCGTGCGGAACGCACGCTTCAAAGGAAGCTCACCTGCAGCGATCGACTTCAGATATGGTTCAATCTCAGTCATGTTTTGGTAGTGAACCCCTGCTGCATGCGAAAATGACGCAACACCCAACCCTAGCAAATCTGCTCCACTCCACAGCTCATCGCGGTAGACAAACTTGGTCTTTTGAGGATCCTTCACGGCGGTGTAACCGCTTGAAACAGAATAACCCGCACTCTCAAGTGCCGCGAAGGCTTCCTTAACCCAACGACGTTTGGTCTGCCAGTCAGCTACCGGAGCCTCAAGCTTACCACTCGCCTTCATTTCTTTGTAGATACCCGTATTGTAAGGAATCTCCATCTGGTAGATGGTTACGCTGTCTGGAGACAACTTGATGGTTTCCTCGATATTTCTCTGCCAGTTCTCTTCGGTCTCTTCGAGCATGCCAGCAATCAAATCAATATTGATCTGATCAAAATTTTCTGCGCGGGCCCGTTCATAGGCCCGGTAGACCTCAGGTCCGCGGTGCGCACGTCCATTGATCTGAAGGATGTGGTCATCAAAGTTTTCGACTCCAAGACTCAATCGCGTAACACCGATTTCCTTGACTGCAGTTAGCTTGCTGGGATTCAAGGTGCCAGGCTCGCACTCGAACGCCACCTCTTCAGCTTCATCCCATGGCAGAATTGCTTTCATTTGATCCGTGAGCACTCCCAACTGCTTCGCCGACAAATACGACGGAGTCCCTCCACCGAAATATACAAAATGGGGTTTACGTCCTTTAATAAGCGGACGCTCAGCCATGTTTTTCAATTCCTGGATGGTGCCATCCAGATACTCTTGGATCTGCTTGGCGTTTTTATCTGTGTAGACTCTGAAATAGCAAAAGTGGCAGCGTTTACGACAAAACGGGATGTGATGATACACACCCAATTTCGCGTTGGGATCCGGCTCTGAATTTAAAGCAATCTCTACTTCTACTGCCTGATCTTCAGACCAAAAAGAAAACGGTGGATAATTGGATATAAAGTAGTTTCCAGCACGCGTGGACTCTTTGGCTGTCTTAGGTGTATTCGTTGGCTCGGTATCCATGATAAATTAAAGGGATTAATTTTACTGTACTGCAGAAGCAGCGGTTTCTGTTAGGGCAAAAATGGTTCCGTCTTCTCCGCCAATGATGAGCGTGCCGTGTCCATATGCAG
>CALGUT010000075.1 GCA_937920335.1 uncultured Opitutales bacterium | reverse complement strand
TTCCTTCTGTCAGTGACTTTGTGGTTCGCAGGACACAGAGAAGAAGGACTGTTCGTGGGAGTCTGGGTACCATCAATTTGCTCCGCCGGAGCACTAATCTTAGCAGGTCGAAGACATGGATGATCAAACAATACTAATAGCAGGCTGCGTAGTCACTTTCGTTTTTCTGGGAGGTGTCTA
Source organism: uncultured Opitutales bacterium (assembly GCA_937920335.1). Classification (GTDB taxonomy): domain Bacteria; phylum Verrucomicrobiota; class Verrucomicrobiia; order Opitutales; family UBA2995; genus UBA2995. Next base: position 7,841 of record CALGUT010000075.1, on the reverse strand, counting down.
TGGCATTCTAATTGGATTTTTCAAAAATACTTCCGAAACAGAGACTTACGTCGATAAGGCAGATTAGCCTCGAACCACGCACGCAATGGAAATAACGGTATCAATACTACAGATCGTCATCGGACTGCTCGTATTCAATGTATGGAGTCTACGGAGACATCAACCCTCTCCCTGGCGGGGAGGATCCGCACAAACCATGCGTCAGGAATTTAAGGAGTATGGCTTACCTATTTGGTTTATGAAAGCTGTGAAATGGATAAAGATCTCCTTGGCCCTGCTGTTGATAGTGGGGGCTTGGATACCACCCTTAACAAAACCAGTCGCTGTCGGAATTGGCTTGATGATGATCGGCGCAGTTATCATGCACCTTAAAATCAAAGACCCTGTTCACAAATCCTACCCAGCCTCGCTTATGCTGCTAGCCTGCATAACGGTAGCAGCGGTGTAATTCCGCTACAACGACCATTAGCCCATGCAGAAAGTCGTTCGTTTTCGGTAAGAATTAAGCCCACCGTCAACGCACCACTAACAAACCCATCAACAGAAGAAATCCTCCGCAAATCCATACGTTTTACTTGAAACACGGTCCGTTAAAACACAGGTAAGTAATCTAAGGAGCCTTCGCCTTGCGCAGAGCCTCATAAATTCTGTCTTTTAGCGCAGTTCTTTCGAGTTTCAATTTCTCCATTTCAAGGTCGGAGATAGGTTGTAGCTTTTCTTCTAGACGGCGGATCCTGTCATCCAGTTCATCGTGTTCGCTTACGAGTTCCCTAAATGAAGCGTCCTTGGTCAAAAGCGCTTCTAGCTCAGCGCGGTATTCAGGGAATTCGTGATCAATATCGTGGTGTTCTCCTTGCATTATTTTCTAGGCGTTGGTGGTTATAATCGAGAAGGTTAACATAGAAAAAGAAGTTCATTATCCAAAGGTTCTCCAATTTTTGAACGCGCTTTAAGAAGGTCTTATAAGCCTGATTAGCCCATGAGCTCTCTACCCTCTTCTATTTTGAGCTTTCAACCCGCCGAATATAGTTGTGGATTTCGTCACGCAAAATCTCAAGAGTTACCCCACCCTTCGCCAAAACAGCGTCGTGAAAATCACGGATATCGAAGGTTTCACCCAAAGCTGATTCAGCTTCAGCTCGGAGTTCCCATAGGGTAATCTCTCCCATTTTGTATGCCAAAGCTTGTCCCGGCCAGGCGATATAGCGGTCGATCTCCGTTCCAATCTCATGGAACGATAAAGCAGTGTTGGCCGCGAGATAGTCAACAGCTTGCTGCCGACTCCAACCCATTGCGTGGAGCCCCGTATCCACTACCAGGCGACAGGCTCGCCACATCTCATATGAGAGCCGACCAAAGTGATCATAAGGTGTCTCGTAAATACCCATCTCCACTCCCAACTTCTCGCTATACAATCCCCAGCCCTCACCGAAAGCGTGCGGGTAAAACTGCGCGCGAAACTCCGGTCCCCCGTCAATCTCATAGGCCAGTGCGATCTGCAGATGATGTCCGGGGACTCCCTCGTGTAGCGAAAGGGCTGTCAATTGATATAGAGGACGGGTATCGAGAGCGTAAGTATTCACCCAATACTCGCCACCTCGGCTGCTTTCAGGAGGAGCGGGTGAGTAACGCCCTCCCGTATAGTTTTTCTCTAATTCGGCAGGCACGGGTTCGACCGAATACGGTTGCCGCGGCAGTTTCCCAAAAAAGGCAGGCAGTCGCCCATCGGTTTTCTTGGCAATCCAGGCGGCTTGCTTAAGTAGTTGCTCAGGCGTTGTCGCATAAAACTGCGGATCGGTGCGCAGGAACGTCAAAAATTCGCCGAATGTACCTTCGAAAGCGACCTCCTCAATAATCGTATCCATTTCCTTTCGAATACGGGCAACCTCCTGCAGGCCGCGCTCATGGATACTTTCCGCTGTTTCGTCGTCCAAGGTAGTGAAATAACGAATCAGTGATGCGTAATAGGCGTCACCATTCGGTAGTGATGACGCACCCAGTGTCTCTCTCGCCCCAGGCATATACTCGTCGCGCATGAAACGAACGACATTTCGGCCAGCTGGTAGGACAACATCCGCCAACACAGCCCGTCCCTCTTCCTTAAGTTGCTCCGCGATCGAATCATCAATCGACAAAGGAAAATTCAAAAATGGCCGGTAATAGCTATGGTTTTCCACGTCTTCTGTTACCAGCCCTTCAAACGAGGGAAGCACATTTTGCATAATCGCTTGGGGCTGAGTGAACCCCGTTTTCAAACCTCTACGCATGTGATCCACATGCTGCTCGTAGTATCGAGGGAGTGCCTTCAAACGATTGAGGTAGTTGCGATAGTCCTGTTCGTTCCTGAATGGCGTAGAACTCAATACATACCCAAACTGGTTGTGAAAGCCAGAGTCAGAGACAAAAGGAATGCGTTCGTCGCCAAACTTGGAAAACTCAATGCTGGAGTTAAGAATAAACCCTAGGATCTTCGCGGAAAGCTGATCGTTCTTTGAAGCCCCGGAAAGATCGATAGTATCTAAACGTTCCTTAAACCCCATCCGCGCTTCACGGATCGCGCCGAGCGATTCCGGCGATACATCAGGCACTCGATCGTTATAGTCATATACGCCAGAGCCCGTCGCGGAGAACGGGTCATGCTCCATTTCAAAGGCCCAATAATCGTCAAATAATTGCGCCAATTCTCCAGCTGTAATGGAACGATGAGAGTTACCATAGGTGGAAAGAAGAATTAGAGAGAGAGAACCAACCAACACGCAAAATTTCATCAGACTGATCTATGGCACGACGATCTTCGTTTCAAACTCTAAAACTAAAGCAGCCGATCAGAATGACCAAACGGATTTATACCCATGCGAATCTGGAATGTATGCGCGATACTCTTAGCGGCCGCCTTCGCTTGCTCCGCTTTTTCTCCTTCGAAAAGCTCATCAACCGTCTCACCGAATACCCGAATCCATTGCTGAAAGTGCTCCGAGTCGACAGGCAAATCTAAATGTTTGCCCATGGGATTGCCGCGATAGTCTTTTCCACCAAATAAGATGGTATTCCAAAATGCATACATCTTTGGCATGTGGAGGGACCAATCATCGACTCTTTCCTGAAATATTGGACCGAGTTTTTCATCCGTTCGAATTTTATCGTAGAATGTATCTACCATGAGCCGGATTTCGATGTCGCCCTCGATGTCTGGTTTTCGATGTTCGGATATACTCATACCTTCAGGAATGGAAACCACCAACCATGCACCCATTAATGAGACGGGGCAATCTCCGTAATCTTTTTCTTATCGAGCAATCCATTTGACGGATACCATACGAGCATCTATCCATTCGTTCTTCTACAATCCCACTACCCCGGATCAAATCTTCATCTCGGCTCTCTTCCTTAGCTAGCTCTTCACACAGGTAGATTCGATCCAGCAAACACTCACTACTCCAACGACTTCTATGAATCTCGAATGGTTACAAATCGGCATATTTTTCCTGGGCACGGCTGCCATCGGTTGGCTGACCTACCGCAAATGCCGGGGGGCGAATCGTGCTGCTAGCACTTCTAATAAAGAATACTTTCTCGCGAATGGCGGCTTGTCCTGGGTTTTTGTAGCTGGATCGATCACTCTAACAAACCTTAGTACTGATCAATTAGTCGGCATGAATGGCAACCAAATGGCGTTGCTGGCTTGGTGGGAGTTTGCCGCCGTTATCGGACTGATCATTCTGGCTAAAATTTTCCTACCAGTTTACTACAAGAACAACTGCACCACCACCACCGAGTTACTCGAAAAGAAATACAAGGATAAGCATATCCGTGCGGTTATTGGAGGGCTTTTCCTACTGGCGAATACGCTCATATTTTTGCCAGCACTCCTTTATGGTGGATCGCTCTTTATGCAGTCGATGTTCCAACTGGACATCAATTTAATGTATCTGGTGTTCGGATTCGCCATCGTCGGAGCAGCCTACGCCATACTCGGTGGACTCAGGGCCGTCGCCGTGTCGGATACCTATTCCGGTGTTCTGATTCTCGGGATGAGTATTCTCGTCGTTTTCCTGAGCCTCCAGGCCATCGGATTCGACCTGAGCGGCATTCCCAAAGAACGACTGAGTATGATTGGCGGGAATGATTCACCCATCCCCTGGCACACGCTGCTCACGGGAATGATTTTTATACAGACCTTCTACTGGAGCACCAACCAAACCATAACCCAGCGAGCGATGGCGGCCCCTAACCTTAAGGAGGCTCAAAAAGGTGTTTTTGCCGCCGCCGGCATCCGCTTATTAATCGTACCGGCAATCGTAGTCATTCCCGGAATCGTCGCATTCAAACTATACGGGGACATCGGCGACACCGCCTACGGAACGATTGTGGGAGACATTTTACCACCTTGGCTTTCTGGTCTGTTTGCGGCAGCACTGGCAGCCGCAGTACTCACCTCCTACAATAGCGCACTCAATTCTTCGGCGACGCTCTATGTCTGCGACATTCACGAGAATTATGTCAATAAGACACCCGACATACGAAAGATTAGCAATCGCGTAACGGCGATACTGGTCATCGTATCCATATCATTGGTACCATTATTCCAGCAAGCCGACAGTCTTATCAACCTGATGCAAAAACTATGGGGACTAGTAAGTATGCCGATCCTTTCGGCGTTTATCGTAGGACTACTCTTTAACAATGTGCATGCCAAGGCTGCGATTACCGCCGTGATGTTTGGCACCGGACTCTATGCGGTATTCTCGTTCGGCTGGGAGCCACTCCATTACATCCATTTGATGCTGATTACTCTGATTAGCTGCGTGCTGGTCGCACTGGCGGTCAATCGACTTGTTTTCCGACAACGTGCCCGTCTAGTATTTTCCGACGTAAACTCGTAACATCGACATGAAAATCAAACCGTTTATCTGGACTTATCTACTGACTCTGCTGTTTTTAATAACAAGTCTCTCAGCCGCCACAAAACCAAACTTCGTGTTCGTCTTAGCGGACGACGCGAGCCACTTCGATGTCGGCTGCTACGGTGGCCAAGCGTATACACCGAACATGGACGCGCTAGCAGAGGAGGGAATGCGGTTCACTCAGTGCTTCCAGTCGTCCCCGACTTGTTCGCCCACCCGACACAATATCTACACCGGTCTTTTTCCCTTTAAATCAGGCGCGTATCCCAATCACACCTTTGCTGATCCAGATGTCAAAAGCATTGTCCACCATTTACGACCTCTCGGGTATCGCGTCGCCATAAGCGGTAAAACCCACATCCTACCCAAAAGCGTTTTCCCATTCGAATACTTGAGCAACGGTAATAACCCCGATTTCGAAGCGATCGAAACATTCATAAAGGACTGCGAGGCATCCGATACACCTTTTTGTCTCTTTATAACCTCCAACGAACCTCATGCTCCGTGGGACAAGGGCGATCCGAGTCGTTACTCAGCCGACAAAGTCGAACTTCCCTTCACCTTCGTCGATACACCTGAAACCCGCGATGCTATGACGCGTTATCTGGCGGAGCTGACTTACTTCGACAGTCAGGTGGGCCAGGCACTCGAGCTCTTGAACACCTATAAGCTTTCAGAAAATACGCTCTTCATCGCCACCACAGAACAGGGATCGAGCCTTCCATTCGCGAAGTGGACCCTTTATGATGCGGGCCTCCACACGGGTTTTATAGTTAGATGGCCCGGACAAGTCGAACCCGGCTCGATCTGCGACAGCCTGATAGAGTATTCCGACGTAGTTCCGACATTTATCGAGGCAGCCGGAGGAGAAATCCTCCAGATCCTGGATGGCAAGAGCCTTATTCCGCTTTTGAAGGGTGAAACAAAAGACCACAAGGACTACGTATTTTCTCAAGCAACTACACGGGGCATCATCAACGCGCCCGACTATTACGGCATCCGTTCGATAAGGTCTCAGAGATATAAATACATCTGGAATTTCACCCCGGAAATTCAGTATGAGAATGTGGTGACGATACGGGAGGATACCAAATGGGGAGAAAGCCAGGTATTTAACTCCTGGAAACAGGCTGCGAAATCCGACCCGAGTGCTGCCGAAAAAGTGAGACGCTATCATTTCCGTCCCGGTGAAGAACTCTACGACCTAGATCACGATCCTAATGAGTGGCGCAACTTGGCGGATATCGCGGAATACAACACCGTCAAAGACGAACTCCGATCAGAACTGCTCAGCTGGATGAAGCAGGTCGGCGATCACGGTCAAGCATCCGAATTAGCAGCCGACTCAAGGAGCGCAAAAAATCTGAAAACGAAATAACCAACGACTTCGATTCTTAAATTTAGGGCTTTAATAGCCCGCGTGAAGTTACAATATTTACCAAACTCTCTTCAATTCACCCCAAGTAATATGGCCAACTCCAACATAGAAGAACAACGCGAGATGATCCTCGCCGCCGAGAAAAAAGGTAAAGGCGCTACCTATAAGACCTACGTACGACTCTCAGGTCCAGGCTGGCTTCAAAGTGCGATTACCCTCGGTGGTGGATCCTTAGCTGGAAGTCTCTACCTGGGCATCATCGGGGGCTACGAATTGATGTGGCTTCAACCGTTGATGATGATTTTCGGTATCGTGATGTTGAGCGCGATCGGATACGTTGTCTTATCGACGGGAGAACGTCCATTAGCGGCGCTTAATAACCACGTGAACCCTGTTTTGGGCTACGGCTGGGCCATCGCGACTCTGATGGCTAATATGGTGTGGGCGATGCCACAGTTTTCTCTCGGAACTGCAGCGCTCCAGCAAAACTTAGGAGTTTTCGATTTTGAAGGCGGTAAATATGTCTGTGCGCTACTCCTATTTGTGATTGGTGCATTTGTCGTTTGGCTCTACGATGCCAGCGCTAAGGGATACAAAATCTTCGATGTAGCACTCAAGGTCATGGTCGGCATCGTCGTATTAAGCTTTTTCATGGTCGTGTTTGCACTGACGTTTAGTGATACCGGCTTACCTTGGGGTAGAATCATCGGAGGTTTCATTCCTAAACCCGGATTGCTGTTTGAACCCGCGTCTTCCCTACAAGGATTGGTGGCCGCATCATCCGCTCCAGACTACTGGTCAGCCGAATTGGTTTCCCAACAAAGAGACCGCATGGTCGCCGCTGCGGCAACTGCCGTCGGTATCAACATGACCTTTCTACTCCCCTACTCGCTCCTCAAACGGGGCTGGGACAAAGATTTCCGTGGCTTGGCTCGTTTCGATATGGCAACCGCCCTATTCATCCCTTTCCTGCTGGCTACCAGTTGCGTAGTGATCGCGGCGGCATCACAATTTCACGCATCCCCTGAGAAGGGCCTAATTGAGGTGCATTCCGGAACGGCAGTTGAAGTATCCGCCAAGCTACAGGCTTCCTACGAAGGCAACCTGACGAAGATGCTAAGCGCAACCGGTGGTGAAACCACGACAGCCGTTATGGGTGCCCTCCCTGAAGCGGACCGGATCTTAGCAGCCACACTCATACAACGCGACGCATTCGCACTAGCCAACTCACTCGAGAATTTAGCCGGTGAAGGCATCGCTCAAATCGTATTCGGTGTGGGAGTTGTAGGCATGGCCATCTCAACAATCATCATTTTGATGCTCATCAACGGCTTCGTAATTTGTGAACTACTTGGCAAACCTACGACCGGTAAACTCTACTATGCGGGTTGTATGTTAGCCGGCGTCGCAGGTGCATTAGGTGCACTGTTTCTATGGTCTGGAAAAGCGCAGTTTTACCTGGCGGTTCCTACGAGCAGATTTGGCATGGTCTTACTCCCCATCGCTTACATCGCGTTCTTCTTCCTATATATTGATAAAAACAAGACCAATAGCTTTGT
>CALGUT010000074.1 GCA_937920335.1 uncultured Opitutales bacterium | reverse complement strand
ATAATCCACCATCAATTTGATACTCGCAAGCCCCTGCACATCCCCCAGAGCGAGCTCTTTATTCTCATCTACGGTTACCTGCATCTGGTTTTCAATACTACCCAGGTAGAGATTCTTGGTCAGGTATTGAAAAGTCCCATTCGTCTGTTCCATTGCATCCTGCACAACGTCCCACGGGAGTCTCTGCACCATTTCCGTAAAAACCGTTTCGAAGACGACTGCTTTCTCCTCCTCTGATTTGTCAGCGTCTGATTTCATAACCATGATGACCGCTTCAACAATGAGTCCCGACGTTAATTGATCAGATGGCTTTTCCTGCATCCCCCGAATTTCCAGAATCTTCGCCATCGCACCGTCCAAATCTCCTTCCAGAAAATCGAGTGTTCGAAGGGTTTGTAAGTAACTCTTCAGAGTGGCATCATCCCGAATATCAAACCTTTCCAGCTGCCCTTCTATCTCGGCTCTCAGTTTTTCCAAAAAGGGACTCAGTTGTGCCTGATCGTCCAATAGCTCAGCCGCTTTGCCTTCAAACGGATAGGCAATCCGAGGTAGTTGATCAGCTTCGGAAATGACCACTTTCTCTCCAGACTGACCCTGTACCGTTACGGCCCCGATCATCAGGCTCCAGCCGACGCTTATACACACTCTCAATTGTTTCATCGTCACCATCATGTAACAGAAACTCTCCTTATCAAATCGTTTTCCAATTTAGAAAAAAGATTCATCGCAGTGCGCATCGGCCCAAAAACGGTGTATGTTAGTAGTATGAACACCTTAAGGCAGTGGAAGCGAAGAATTATCATGGGAGCCGCCCTCGCCATCGGATCCTTACTGCTCACGGCCTCTGACACCTCATCCGAATCCCAAACCTGGAAGGAGCGACGTATGGAAATGGTAACCTCTCAAATCGAGTCCCGTGGAATCAAAGACCACGAGGTCCTCGAAGCCATGCGGAACGTGAAGCGCCACGAACTAGTACCGGAATCGGTTCAGCAATGGGCCTACGAGGATCGCCCCCTGCCGATCGGTGAGCAACAGACGATTTCTCAACCCTATATCGTCGCTTTGATGTCCGAGTTATTGCAGGTTCAAGCCGGTGAAAAAATTCTGGAGATCGGAACCGGTTCTGGCTACCAGGCAGCCATATTGGCAGAAATGAGACTGAAGGTATTCACCATAGAAATTGTCAAGAGCCTGGGGCTTCGAGCGCAGTCAGATTTAGCACGAATCGGTTATCCTGATATAAACGTTAAAATCGGAGATGGTTACCAGGGCTGGCCCCAAGAGGCTCCGTTCGACGGGATAGTCATCACCGCTGCACCTCCGAGTTTGCCCGAGCCACTCATTGCTCAATTGAAGGTCGGTGGACGCTTGGTAGTTCCCGTGGGAGTCGCGCAGCAGGATTTGACAGTCTACACCAAACGATCCGATGGCAGCATGCACAAAGAAACCATTATTCCCGTGCGCTTTGTTCCCATGACGGGTGAAGCACAACTTAAACGCTGACATACTGAGGAAAGCTATCGTCGATCAGACATACGAATCTGAAGACAGCCACGGGGTGAATAAAGCGGTCAGTCTGTCTGAAACATTCTACTTCCGACCCTCGAGTAGAACAGCCAAATGGGAGCGTTCTGAAGCATAGGCTGCTTCACCTGCAATATTCACGTTTTCACCAGGATCCTTCGAATGATCATAGAGTTCTTGCGCTACGACGTCGCCCGTTTTGTGATCGCGCCATTCGATATAGCGAAAGCGAGACGTCCGGATCGAACAACCACGGGCGCCACTGCGCGTGAATTCACTGAACGCCGTATCCCGAACCTCAGTTTTCTGTCCCGCCAAAATGGATGCGAAACTCACTCCTTCCACATGCTCTGGTGACTCCAGCCCACACAGCTCTGCTAGAGTCGGAAACAAATCCACGAGTTCGATCAGAGTGTCCGTGGTTGTACCCTTCGCTAACGAATTCGGTACCGAAACAAAAAGCGGAACGCGAGTAGCCAGCTCGAAGTTCGTATGCTTTGACCACAGCGAATGATCTCCCAACTGATAACCATGATCTGAGGTAAACACGATAATGGTATTTTCCCGCTGCCCCGTCTCTTCCAACGCAGCAAGCACGTCCCCCACCAACGCATCCACATAGCTGATACAGGCATAATAGGCATGGCGAATCTCCCGAGCCAGTTCGTCGGGCAACTGCCCCTCCCGTGGAATGTCTTTAAAACTGCGCACGTAATTGGATCCATGAGTCGCATACGTCTCGTTTACATTGTCAGGTGGCTCCGGGAAATCGGCCAACGGTAGAGTCGCCCGATCATACAAATCCCAATATTTCTTCGGAGCATTGAACGGTGTATGCGGTTTGTGAAAGCCCACCATCAAGAAAAATGGATCCGGATTTTCTCCAGCGGCCTGGATTGCTTTCACGGCGGCATTTGCCGTTAAACCATCTTCGTATTCATCGTCTGCAACGTCGGCCGCTTCAAAAAGCGGATTCACACGATTCTCAGGAACGGACTTATTTATAATTGGATGCTTACCACGATTTTCCTCAGCGGCGTAATGCAGAGGCTCGGGGGTAAACAAGGGCTCCGACCAGGATATGGGATCATCTTGCCCGTTGTGAAGAATCTTACCAAAGCCACGGGTATACCAACCATGTTCCTTAAACAGCTCGGGCAACGCTACGATATCTGGATGCTCAGCACGGAACGTGTTCTTGGAGTTAACCCCCTTACCGAGCGAATCGGGCATCAATCCCGAAAAGAAGCTATTACGGGACGGCCAACAAACCGCCTTCTGACAATAGGCCCGGTTAAAGACCAGACTTTCCTCAGCTAAGGCATCCAGGTGAGGAGAAACGATAAACTCCGCCCCGTAAGCACCCAGGTCATTGCGCAAGTCATCCGCGATGATAAATAAAACGTTAGGAAGCTTGTCTTCTACGCTTGGCATCGTGGTTTTCTCCTTTGCACAGGCAGCAAAGAGGAAAAGTACAATAATCAAAGATACGTGGAATTTCATAAAGGGTGTGCAGTGTTGATAACTCAAAAGAAGCTAACTAAGTTTCATCCGCTCACGAACAGTTAGTTGCCCCCCGTCTCTAGACCGATGTCAGAGATCACGATCAAGCTATCAGCTCAGAAAGCTGGCATCTCCCAGTTAGCTACCTTCTCGGGATCGTGCCAACTATTCTGAAAACCAGGAGACGCTTTATCCTTCACGGGACCGATTTGTTTATCGCCCTCCATGTCAGCTCCTTTGGCATATTCGTACCACCGGGCTTTCATCGCCTCTACACGCCCCGGGTATTTATCAGATAAGTCATTCTGCTCTAATCGGTCGTTGGCGATATTGTAGAGCTCCCAGCGGTGCTGATAAAAAGAAACGAGCTTCCAATCTCCCTGGCGTAAAGCGCGACAGCTCCCAAAGGTAAAAAACAGGTCGTCGTGTCCTTCTCGTTCATGTCCGGAAAAAGTAGGAACCAATGATTTCCCTTGAACCGGATTGAGGCCATCTCGTTTGGGATACTTCGCACCGGCAACTTCAATACAGGTCGCCATCACATCAATCAAGTGACTGAGCTCGTCATCCAAACCACCTATATTTTTGATTTTCCCTGGCCAGTGAGCGATGAAGGGGCTCGAAATCCCTCCCTCGTGCTGGGTTTGCTTGTAGTGTTTGAAGGGAGTATTTCCAACGGTTGCCCAACTGGCGTCGTAGAGGTAATAGGATTCAGCCTTCCAGGGTTCGATATCAATATTATAGCTGCGCTCAAATGGACAG
>CALGUT010000073.1 GCA_937920335.1 uncultured Opitutales bacterium | reverse complement strand
ATTAAAGAGATAGAACCGAAGCTCGTAATCAATGTAGCTCTCCCCTACCAGGATCTCACGATCATGGATGCATGCCTGGCAACGGGCGTGAATTATTTGGATACAGCTAATTACGAACCCCTTGATGAGGCGAAATTCGAATATAAGTGGCAATGGGACTATCAGGATCGGTTTAAAAAGGCTGGGCTAATGGCACTCCTGGGATCTGGTTTCGATCCTGGCGTAACCAACGTTTTCTGTGCTTATGCTCAAAAACACTTCTTTGATACGATAGACTATATCGACATTCTGGATGCAAATGCCGGTGACCACGGACACCCATTCGCTACGAATTTCAACCCTGAGATTAACATCAGAGAAATTACCGCCAATGGCCGTTATTGGGAAAATGGAGAATGGAAAGAGACTGAACCACTATCGATCAAGAACACTTTTGATTTTCCGGTAATCGGGAGCAAGAACGCCTACCTGATGTATCACGAAGAGCTCGAGTCATTGATAGAGAACATTCGTGGATTGAAACGTATCCGTTTTTGGATGACGTTTTCAGAGCAATACATAACTCACCTCAAAGTACTGGAAAACGTCGGCATGACCCGGATCGACCCTGTTCTCTATGAAGGAAAAGAAATCGTTCCACTTCAGTTCTTAAAAGCAGTCCTGCCCGATCCGGCTAGTCTGGGCGAGAGAACAAAAGGAAAAACCTGTATTGGCTGCATTATTACTGGGAAAAAAGACGGAAAAACCAAGACGATCTATATTTACAACATCTGCGACCACGAAGCCTGCTACGAAGAGGTAAAGTCCCAAGCCATCTCCTACACGACCGGCGTTCCAGCAATGATTGGCGCCAAACAGATATTAACGGGCAATTGGGAAACACAAGGAGTCTGGAACATAGAACAGCTTGATCCAGATGCATTTATGGAGGACCTCAACCAACACGGCCTTCCATGGCATATCGTTGAGCTCGATAAACATCCTGAGCTTTAGTAGACCGATTGAGATGAACGTCGAAAGCGCGCCAACCCCTTGCTACATCATCGATATGGGACTCCTTGAGAGCAATCTCAAGCGACTTGATATCGTTCAGCAGGCGACCGACTGCAAAATCATACTGGCTCTCAAAGGATATGCTGCCTTCAGTACATTCCCCCTTATCAGCAAATACCTAAGTGGTACGACCGCCAGTTCCGTCAATGAGGCGCTGCTTGGGAAACATGAATTCGGCGGAGAGGTTCATGTCTATGCACCTGCCTACTCCAAGGCAGATATCGAAAGCATCGCACCAATCGCCCATCACATTTCCTTCAACTCACTATCACAGTTTCATCAATACAGAGACTTGGTTCGCGCACTCAACCCACACACGAAACTGGGCCTCCGCATAAACCCTGAATACTCAGAAGTCGAAGTTGAGCTTTACGACCCCTGCGCCAAAAACTCTCGCTTGGGTGCCACCGCCTCAACGCTCAACAACGCAGACCTAAATGGCATATCCGGACTTCATTTCCATACGCTTTGCGAACAAGGTGCAGGACCGCTCGCAAGAACACTGAAAGTCGTCGAAGATAAATTTGGCCGCTATTTCGATAAACTCTCGTGGATCAACTTCGGCGGAGGTCATCACATCACACGCAGCGATTACGATATCGACCTGCTAATCGAAACGATCCGATCCTTTAAAGAAAGATTCGACCTCGAAGTTTACCTGGAACCCGGTGAAGCGATCGCCCTGAACACCGGCATCCTCGTCACTGAAGTCTTGGACATCGTTGATAACGGCATGGAAATCGCGATCCTCGATACGTCTGCGACTGCCCACATGCCGGATGTCCTCGAAATGCCCTACCGCCCCTTTATAGTGAACGGTTACCTACCAACGGAAAGACCCTACAACTATAGACTGGGTGGACTTACCTGCCTCGCTGGTGATATCATCGGAGACTATTCCTTCGATGAAGCGCTAAAAATCGGCGACAAGCTGATTTTTGAAGACATGGCACACTATACGATGGTGAAGAACAATACGTTCAACGGCGTGTCTCTACCATCCATAGCATTATGGCATCCAAGCAGTGAACAGTTGGAAATCGTCCGACAGTTTGGATACGAAGACTATCGAAATAGACTATCCTAGCCTTGTCATTCAGCGTATTTTCTGAAACCATTTCTTCAAACCCTACCCAACTAAACCTAAATCAAGTTCGCAAATCGCGAACATAATAGGTCCGAAAAGTCCCATTAAAACACAATCACGTTACCCATGAATAAAAATACCGTTATTCTAGTACTTGCCATAATTTTTGCGATCGCCGGTTGGCTACTTTTTCTGACGAAATCGCCTGAAACCGTAGAAGCCACTGCCGGTCCGAGTAATATTGAACAATCAGATGTTGATTCCGCGCAAACGGCCCAACGTTCTGCTGCTGAACTTGCTGCTATCGAAGCTGAAAAAAACGAAGCTATCAGACTGGCCGAGTTACAACTACAACAAGCGAAAGAAGAGCAAGAGCGCAAGATCGCAGCCGTTCAAGCCCGCTTGGAAGCTGAGGAACTCGCGCGAGCGGAAGCAGAGAGACAAGCAGCGGAAACCCAGGTAAGACTCGACGCATTGAGCGAATCACTGAAAGCCGCAGAATTAAGACAAGCTGAGCTGGCGGCACAAAGCCAATCCGAATCGCAAGAACGCCAGGGAGAATTGGCAGCGGCAGCAGCGGCGGTCAGTAAAGCAAAAGATGAAGCAGCGGCACTTAAGCAACAACAAGAAGAACTCGAAGCTCAGAGAAATGCAGCGATCGCTAAACAACAACGAATTGAAGCGGAGCTCAGAGCTGAACTCGAAAAATATAAAGAAATCGAAGACTGGGATTACACTTACACCGTCCGCGGCCAGCAATACAAACGCCAGTCAATGGAAATGATGAAGGCAAAACTACTTGCGAACCCGAATCGGGAATAAGATCACATATTTCGTATGCTTGAAGAGGTCTTCCCAAGGGAAGGCCTCTTTTATTTGCTCAACGATTCTCCATCATTCGTTCTCAAATACTCGCTAAACCCCAAACACCCCTATGACTTTAGAAGAACTCAAATCCCACGTGAGAACAGTCGTTGATTGGCCTGAAGCGGGCGTCCGCTTCCGCGACGTAACTCCGCTATTTGAAACACCTGAGTGCTTCAAGACGATCGTGGATACAGTCTGCTCACACTATCAGGATATTGGAGTTGATAGAATCGCCGGTGTGGATGCTAGAGGCTTCGTAATCGGCGGTGCCGTGGCCAATCAAATGCACTTACCTTTTGTGCTGGTTAGAAAGAAAGGTAAGCTGCCATTCGAGACTCTATCTGAAGATTATTCCTTAGAATACGGAAAGGCTACGATAGAAGTTCATGCGGATTCAGTTAATAAAGGCGAACGCATTGCTATCCTAGATGACCTTATCGCAACCGGAGGAACCCTCCTCGCAGCCTCAAAGTTATTCCAACGGTTGGATACAGTTGTCGCTGAAGTGACTGCAATCATCGATCTGCCTGAACTGGGCGGCTCGAAACTCTTAAAAGAATCGGGGCTGACTGTCATGAGCCTGATCGAGTTTTCCGAGGCTGAGTGAGTTAACTATCTCGTAATAGAGTCGGCCTGGAATGTCTACCAACCAACCCGCAAATTACGATCGACTCGCGAGCGTGTACGCATTCTCCGAATACCTTACCTTTGGTTCACAATTAGTAAAGTGCCGCGAAGCATGGTTAGCTGAGGTAAGAACCTGCCAAAACATACTACTCTTGGGTGATGGAGACGGACGTTTTTCGACCCGGCTACTTGAAGGGACCTCAACGACACAGTTAGTGTCACTGGATGCAAGTCTTTCTATGCTAACTGTGGCCCGAAACAGGCGTAAAAAACGAGAGGCTTCGGACGATCGAATCACCAATCTACACTGCGATATATTGCAATGGAGCGCGCCACCTCACAAGTTTGACGCCGTCGTCGCTCAATTCTTCTTCGATAGTTTCGACCAAGAGACCCTTAAAAAGATCGTCGCAAAACTAAAGACGACCCTCGAGCCAACTGGCAGATTAGTTGTATCAGAATTCAACATACCTAAAGACACTCGAATCGGTAATTTAAGAGGCCGATTCACCTTAGGGATCCTTTACCCTCTTTTCAAACTCATCACAAAACTCCAAACACGACAACTCGCTGACTATAGAAGCCTTTTAATGAATCAGGGATTTCATCTGAAAAACGAAGTCTACTTCTCTCAAAAGACGCTCGTTTCACAGATATTCCGCTTAGAAAGTAACGCTCAACGAGAAATATCACTCTGACCTAACACACGAAACTGATTCGCCCTCAATACGTCTGATGCCATATCCTGATCTTCCAGATGCATCGCCAAAGCGGATTTATCTGATGGTCTAAAGATAAATGGATAAAGGTAATGGACATTAATTTCTGCAGCTAAGATAGCGGACAATACATTAGACACCTCATCGACTGTTCCCAACTCCACGACCAACACAACCGTTTCCGTGTAAGAATATCCCTGCAAAAACAAGACAGATCCAGCGTTTCCCGGATCATCCACAATAATTCGAACGATACTACTGTCAGTGGTATCCAACACTGTCATAGCCATTATATGAATCGAATTCTGCGCTAACAATCGGGTAAAATCACTCAATCTTCCCACCTTATTTTCGAGAAAAACAGAAAACTGTATAACCGGGTCTCCACCAAGACCCTCAACGACACTATCAGACATGACCGAGACTTTTCACTAAGAGTAGAAAAATCGCAAAAACAAATTTTGAACCATTAGGAATAAACGATCATATCAATCCAGCTGCTTTAGCTACTTGAATAATTGCTTATTTGTGAACATGTTCACTCCCTTAATATGCTAACACCATCGGAAAAGCCCTACGAGCAGCCATCCATTGGAGACCTTCAGGTATCCTTGAGCAGGCCTATGGCAGATTTGACCCGATTCCTCGAAGGTCAGGTTGAAGCATTCGAACCGCAAATACGATTCCTCGTAGACTACTGTCTCAAGAATAGTGGAAAGCGGATAAGACCGTCTCTGGTATTCCTATCCGGAGACACCTCTACTCCAGAAAAATTGGAGAAACTCATCCAAGTTTCTGCCGTTGTAGAAATGGTTCACATAGCCACTTTGGTTCACGACGACGTCTTGGACGGAGCCGATAAAAGAAGAGGCCAACCAACCATTAGCTCGAAATTCGGAG
>CALGUT010000072.1 GCA_937920335.1 uncultured Opitutales bacterium | reverse complement strand
CGATCGGTGGATCGTCCGGCACCAGCTCGCATGTAATCCGCCGCATTACCAGACGATCCGTCCATGTGAAATGCGTAATATGTACAACCCCAGACAATGGCGTCGGTCCTGTCATCATGCGGAACGAACGGGAATGCCGTGATCTCCTTGATCGTGCTGTCAGTCCACGCCCCTTCGATGAAGTGTACTCGACCCGCTTCGAACAACGGCGCCACAGTCTGTAAACGAACGGTCTTCGACCGAATCGGTTTGAAAGGGTGGATGTGAATCTTGCTTTCGCGTTCCAACATCTGAATCAGTGATTGACCACTCGCCGCCTGTTCGATGGTAAGGAACTTCGCACCGTAGTACTTCTGTGACTGTTGTAACATCGCGAGAAGATCGGGGAATGACCAGCGCCCGCTGATGATTTCACGGACATAGATGTCGTCCTTGTGCTTCTTTGAGAAGCCCATCACCGCGATCACGCTCTCATCGGCGGTCTCCTTCTCGGAAAACGCGGTGTCCAATGACAGATATGTGATGTCAAACTCAGGGCAATCCTCCGGCGCTTTGACGCTAATCCAGCCCGCCTTGATGATCGACCCTTCCTGTGCGTTTGGCTTGCCTTGATATAGCGCTGCGAACTTATCGGACCCCATGATCCGTTTCTGTGACAGAAGCATATCAACAGTGAATGTTGAGTTTCCGGGCCAATGGGACTCACCATTCTTACGTCCGAGAGCATCATTTGATTCGTTCTCACATAACGCTTCGATATTCACCCACCGCCACCCCCGAGGATTCTCTTTCTCATCGTAGAGTCCGTCCCCATCCATCAACAGCCCGTGAAGATCCTTCTCCCCAAATCGGGTTCCGATGACAAGTTGCGCCCAGCGGTTTGTACGACGTGTACTTGCCTGCTCTCCCCACCAATCATCAAGTTCCTCAAAGGCTGCTCTCGAGTCAGACCCTTTAAGCGGGTCGTCAATAACCATCGCGCCAACACCCGGAGAGTCCTCGTACGGCGTGCCGGCGGTGAATCCTGTCAGCACCCCGCCAACAGACGTAGCGAGAATGAAACCTCCGCCGCGCATGTCGTACTTCGAGTCGGCCTGGAACCCGGTCCACTCAGGGAAGACTCGGTTGAAGTGCTTGTGACGGAGGTAACCGCAGATCCCCCGGTGAAATTTATTCGAAAGTTGTTGTCCGTATGAGGCTACGATATGCTGTGTCTGTTGGTCATGACCGAGCAACCACGCCACGAATAATTGCGACAGCATCGACTTTCCGGATCGTGGCGCGCAACTAACGATCAGTCTCTGATATCGAAGTTCGGCAACATCCTCAAATGCGGAACCAATGATCTCGTGAAAGTCCGCCACCTGCAACTTTCCGTCGAGCATGATGTCCGCGAACGCCAGAAAACAGGTGCGAGCCGCCCGGAACTTATACTCCTGCAACACACTGCGGGGAGCCTCGAGTAACTCCAGTTCCTTAAGTCCCCGCCTGTAAATACGCCAACTTGATAGTTCCTCAAGCTGCGACGCGTGAACGATGACTGGTCTCATTCAAACTTTCCTTGCCCAAGCTTCTTCAGAAGTTCATCGACCTTGCCTGTGTATTCCCGCGCGAGATCTTTCTCCTGCTTCGACTCATTCTCCTGAATCGCTACGATATCACTCATCAGATCTCGATGAACCTTAATCGAACTATTAAATATACTTATGAGGTCCCTAATAGGGGCCTCTCCCATAGTCGCTTCGATGTCACCGAGGGCCTGTTCAGCCACCTTCAGCACCTTCTCGGCTAACTTACTCTTCTGTTCTACGATCCGATCATTTCTACTTTCCATGTTACCTCAAAAGCTACGTTTACAACGGGAACAACCGCCGGAACTTCCTGCGTTCGGCCTCTGTGCTCCACTTGGCGGGTTGTGAAGTACGTTCAAAATCTGTTGAGCTCCTTTCTTGTCACCGCGGTGCATCGCACGGTAATAGTCCTTCCAGAGCTGTTCACGACGGGCGGAATCATACATCGTGGTCCATCGTCCCGTAAATGGCGTCTAATAACTCACTAAGAGCGGTCTCCTCATTCTCGAATCTTTCGATAAATGATTCGGGAACCTGGGACGATAGCATCCGAATGTGCGTCTTTCGCATACGCCTATACTTAGCAGAGTCAATGCCGGAGCTTAGACTGGAGAGATCCAATCCGTGATACCCTAATCGCATGTTTCGATTTTACCCTCCTCTAGCCCCTCGTCATCGCAGTCCACTCTGGGAAGGTAGCTGTCAGGAGCAAGGAGTGTGAAGTCGTCCGCCTTCACCCACGCTCTACCGAGTGGCGTATTTCCTACCTGGTAATACAGCACGTCATCGTAGACGAGAGTGACGCCGTCCGCTGTCGGGAACACAGTGCCCGGCGTGACAAGAGCCTTCGCGGTGGTCTGTGACGTCGGATCGGCGTAGATAAATGCGGGCGTGATAGTTGAGATCTGGCCGTAGCCCGTTCGCGGAAAATTAGCACCGAAGTAATTCTCAGAGTTTCCGCCGCTCTCGACTTCTCCGGGAATGTCATTATTGACCCTCACCAGATCCCCACCCATCAGCATCAAGCGGCCTCCGGTATCGGCGCCAAAAAAGAACCGGTCAAAACTGCCATCAGGCTTGTGGATATTGATAACTTCAAACGTATTTGATTGATCCTTGGTGCCTGTGCAAACACGGTAGTATCCGGCGGCGATCTCCTCGGCGGACATGAACACGTTCAGTGGCTCCCACACGTACACCAGGTCGCCATCGCTGTTTAACTCGACCCCGGCGTACTGCCCATCATAGGAAATCGTGTTATTCGGCGGTGGAAGTACGGGAGCGAAAATCACGGTGCCGCAAACAGTCTCTCCGGGCTTCAATCTATTTTTAAGATTGCCGGGGAATAGTCTCGTGCAGTCGCCGCGTTGAACGCAGGGGTCGATGGCGATGCCTCGATGCATATCCTGGATGATGAGTTCCCATCGCTGCGTGTATGTGTAGTGACTGGAGTCGGTTAAGCCAGCGAACTGCTCAGTCACCATGCGAAGTGACCCAAATACCTCTAGACCGGTGTTCGCGGGCACCGTATTGGTTAGGGTCTCGTGCGTGGCGCAACAGAGTTGCACGGCAAAATCGTGTCCTGACTGGGTGAGATAGGATTGGGAGGCGACATTGACCTCAAACGACAT
This sequence comes from uncultured Opitutales bacterium, assembly GCA_937920335.1. Taxonomy (GTDB): domain Bacteria; phylum Verrucomicrobiota; class Verrucomicrobiia; order Opitutales; family UBA2995; genus UBA2995. Next base: position 2,677 of record CALGUT010000072.1, on the reverse strand, counting down.
CGTACGAAGGATGGTTAGTGGCGCCTGTCGTTCAATTTCCTCCGATGAACCGACGTAACGAACCACGATCGAGTTGGCCATCTGCAGGATACCCTCCTCATCCGAGATATCCGCTAGCCTCAGAACATTCACCCCGAGAGGGATCAGCGGCGAGGATAGGAGAGCGTTTGCCATAAACCGCTCGATGCGAGTGATGCTGTCTAATCTCATCAGGCTCGCTCTTAGAGTACGAAATTGTAAATCTTGCCGGTCTTGTTGTTACGAAGGGTCAATGCGTCCTCTTCCTCAATGATAGTGTAGTCCCCGCGATCGTTCTTGAGGTGAAGGTCACCGGAGTAGAGATTATCAGCGTAAATACTGGCCCAACGGACCGAGTCCGTTCCTAAGCTGTATGTGCTATCCGCCTTAAGCACTACGCTGCTCGCGATGCTACCGGTGAGAGTGATGTCATCCGCTGCGGCATCTCCAGGTACAAGGACCGTGCCGCCCTCATCCATACGCAGGTCAGAGCCATTGCCGACATACATGTAGATGTTAGCATTTCCCTCCAAAAGATTTTGATTCTCAGCGGCAAGGTTAAATGCTAACTGACCCTCTTCCAACTCCGTTGGATGATTGTTGAACATAAAAGTTCGTAGATTCTGTAGAGTTGCAAGGGTTGACGTCATCCCTACTGGGGTTATCCCGTATCTAACTATTGTTTTACCCGGGTGTCCGCCTAAGTAGAATACTGACGAGCTTTGAACTTATCTTAAGTGGATCACGATTTTGAATTTGAGAGGGCTTATTGGGGTGATTGCTGCAATACCTTTGACGAGGAGACAAAACATTTTGTCTACGCAAAGCTAATGGGTATTCCTACACATTGTCATGGGTTTAGTGTCGACCAGAAAAGAATTCTAGATCTTGGTGGTGGTCCGGTTTCAATGCTCTTAAAAACAAGAGGATTTACAAAGGCAAAAGTTGTGGATCCTATTACTTATCCCAAGTGGACTCAACTGCGTTACGCTGCACATAACATTGAGCTGTTGGTTTCCAAAGCAGAGAAAATCTGTGAAAAGAATTGGGATGAGGTGTGGATTTATAACTGTTTGCAACATGTTGACGATCCTGGCTTGATACTTCGTAATGCACTCGAAGCTGCAAAGCTCATTCGTATTTTTGAATGGATTGACATTCCTGCCCATGAGGGGCATCCTCATGAGCTAACTAAAAAAAGCCTTGATATGTGGCTGGGAACTCAAGGAAATACTGTTAATCTGGCAGAGTCTGGATGCTATGGTAACGCGTACTACGCAGTTCAAGCGAGTCCTTATTACTAAGTATCATAACAGAAAACCCCAGGTTCTCACACCTAGGGTCATGTTCCAATACCCGTTCCATCAGGGATGGACTTTTGTATTCTAGACTACTTTTGTTTCAAGTTCCAGGGTAATCACTTACATAATACGATTAAATTCTGGAGGAACCAACCCATGTGATATCCGCTTTTAGTATAGTCTAGTAGTTGGGTTTCAAGAAGTTCATTGCGTTGCAGTCCATAGTTGCTTAGTAGTTGTAGCCAATAATCTTTTGGTTGACAGTTTATGTGACCGGTTCCGCCCTGACCGGGTTTTGCTGCGGTCCAGATTAGTATGCCACCGGGTACTACAGAGTCGGCAACACAGGCGGCAATTTGTTCAGCCATATCTTCAGCGATGTGTTCAGCTACTTCTAGGCAGATAACAACTTCGGCTGTACTGCTAGTTTCAAATAGGCTTTCTTGTTTTAAGTACGGCTTGCCTTTAACTCGTTTGTCAGTGTCAATTCCAATGGCTTCAATACCATGGTCACGTAGGGCGTCTACATATATTCCGGGGCCACACCCAATGTCTAGCACTGTTTGCGGTTTAAGTGTATCGGCAATCCACGTTGCAAGGCGTTCAGCAAATGGACCTTCTTCGTGTTTTATTTGGGTATAACTAATTTCGCGCAACTCATACCAACCAGCAGGATACAAGTCATTTATCTGTTTGAATATCTTGTCATATTGTTTACCACAAGCATCAAGACTATATATACTGCGTGCTCGATCTGCGATGGCTTGACGATTCAAAGTGCCAACATCGTTGATTCCATCTAGCCAATCTTGTAAAGTGTGACAGCGGAACCCCATGCCAGGCTGGATTGTTTCAGTCATAGCACCATAGTCCACACTTACTACTGGTGTGCCGCACAGCATTGCTTCCACTGCCATACCACAGAAGGGTTCAGTGAATACTGTAGGTGCTAACAATGCACGTGCATTACCAAGGAACTCGCTGCGTTTGCGGCCAGACAACGGTCCGCGATACTCAATGTTTGGGTGCTGCCAGCGGGATGGATCACCTTGACCATGTAGCACAATGGGCCATGGACTATGTTCTGCAATGGCACGAATGGTATCAATACCTTTTAGTTCGGTAATACGTCCCAGGAATGCAAGATATGAACCATGTTCTGTGCGTACGTCCCAGTCATCGAGGTCGTAGTAATTAGGCACCACCCATTCGTAGTTTTTGCCATTGCGGCCTTCTTTGCCTTGGTGGTAGTGCATCCAGGCGTAGCTCTCGAAGATACGAAAACTGTTGGGCATCAGCGTTGGGTAGCCGATACCAGTTTCGACGTGCTGATGGTTGGGGAACTCAGCCATGAGCCC
>CALGUT010000071.1 GCA_937920335.1 uncultured Opitutales bacterium | reverse complement strand
AATGACGAATAGCTCGTCCCCCCGAGACTAATAAAATAGAAAGGGCGATTGATAGCTCGGGACAACCCTTCTTTAATGAGCGTTGTCTTACCAACACCTATCGGCCCTGTCACGCCTATGACGTTACCGAACTGGTGGCTTTTACCTGTCTTCAGCCACGATCCGATCATTGTCAGAAATTCATTTTTTACCTTCTCGTGTCCGTAGACTTCTCCCTCGAACGAATAGGTGCATGACGCCATGTACTCGTTTACGGCCTCCGAATCGGCCGCGATCGATGGAAGCGGTGTATGGTTTTTGAACGGAACTTTGAGTAGCGACTTAACCCATGCCATGTACTTAGCGTTGTCACCAAGCAAAGATACTGGGTTATCCAGTCGAGAGAATATCTCAGCCTTTTTCGCTTCCGGGATACCGGACAACAAAATTTGGAATCGCATCGGTTGTACGTCATTCTGCTCTTCCACCATCATGGATTCGTAGCTTTGGATCAAAGCCAACTTTTCCTTGTCTGTGAGACAGGTGTAATGTTCCTTCTCCTCGCGCGACATCCATGACGGAGGAGAGATTGGAATCATAGCTTCATATCTCTCAGCGCGAGTGTCAGGTAAATCACTCTCGTATTTTCGCACGACTTCCTCGACCTCCGCCGAAATACGTAGCCTGTTGTCCTGTAGTTGGTCGAGTTCCCGTTCCAACTGTTCGAGGCTATCGGATGGCTTACCGTACATTTCGTCGATGCTGTCACCTGGCCTCCTGCACGCTTCGATATTCCTGCTGAGACAGCTGACCCTGTCGACAAAATCGGCTGTTCGCTCCCGTTCTTGTAGTCTCCAAAGTGGCAACTTTGGTACAACTGGCGATGGCCGCGGCTCATCTAGCTCACCAAGAAAAGAGTGATACGGTCTTGAGCGGTACCGATCTGTCATAAAGCCAGGTTGCGCCGTAGTATCGTACCGATCGTAAGATGACGGAAAGTAGGGTCGCTCATACGGACGAAAGTCAGTGTAATCCGAGTGCGTGCTTCCTATACCGGAACCGTATCTAGGCCTATCTGTTACCAAACCCCGCGGGGCCAATGGCACGGCATATGGACGTGAAGTACTAGGGGTCATCGAAGGTGGGGTTCTCGCACTGGTCCCACGAAACGCAAACGTATCTCCACGTTCTTCGCTGTCATCGACTTCTTCAGGACTGGCACCGTCGATCTGGAACATCGCAAAGTGCTTTGGTGACAATGTGGAGAGTTCAGGACCCAGTTCGGTCACGAATTTGGTTACACGGTCTTTGGTGATACCAGGAAATTTAGTGTCCAGTTTCGATGTCAAAAACTCTATGGCCCTACCGCGTCTGGTTGGGATTGTTGAAGTATGGTACATGTCGATGTACCGTAGCATGTCCCTAAGGTCATCATCGCTGAACATTTATATACACCAACCATTTTTTTAAACGAAATGCAAGTTACTGATCATATAATAAATGAGCTCATACGAGGACCCAAATGGAAATCTAATAGAAAGTTTCCGAGTTCTAGCCAACTACTACCGAGAAAACAAGGATACGATCAGAGCGAGGGCGTATGATAACGTTATTATCAGGATTAAACAGATACAACACAACCTCAGGACTAAGGGCGGAAATGGGAAAATCACAGAGATCTCACAGGTGCCGCTCGGTGACGGCATAGGAAAAAAATCCCGCGAAAAGATCAAACAGTACATCGATACTGGCAGGATCCGACAAGTCGAAGACATCTTAGCATCACAACCAAAGCCCGAACCGAAGAACGAACGAGAACAAGTCATTGCACTACTCAAGTCAGTGTGGAATATTGCCGATGCCAGCGCGAAGAAGCTTTACGACAGCGGAATCCGAAGCATGCAGGATCTAAAGGATCACCAGGATCTTCTGACCAAAGACCAGAGACTGGGTCTGAAATACTACGAACAACTTCAAAAGCCTATACCAAGAGATGAAATCAGAGCCATGAAATACGTAATCATTGTGATACTATCACACGAGTTTGGTCGCAACTCCTTCAACTTGGAGGTCGCAGGTTCCTTCAGGCGTGGCTGCAAACAATCTGGTGATATGGATTGCCTACTCACAAGCAATAAGTTCTCTCTGCTGCAAGCCGTACAGGCCCTGGTGAAGTGGGACGTAATAGTAGACGGGACGGGGCAACGAACAGAGAAGTTCATGGGGGTGGCCCACTGCCCGAGTGCTGGGAAGGATAAAGGAATCTTTCGCGTAGACATCGAGTTTCTACCGGAGAATGAATGGGGTAGCGGGTTACTATACTTCACCGGTAGCCAGAGTTACGTGATTAGGGTACGTGCTGTCGCCAAGAGAAAAGGATACATATTGAACCAACACGGTCTGTTTTACAAAAACGGTACACGAGTTCCTGTCTACACTGAGGCCGAAATCGTTAACTATCTTGGCCTGGATTACCTACCACCGGAAGCGAGATATTAAGGGCTTAAAGTAGGCTACATGCTAGAGTAAATGGAGAAATTACAACAAGACCCTTTAGAGCAGGCAATGGAGATAATGGATGACATCAAGGAGAAACTGTCTGACAACGAATATCTTCAGATAGTCAACACTCTGCAAACCAGTCTCCGAGACAGAGAAACGAGAATGCAGTTATATGCATGTGTGGTCCTTCACCCGAAGCAGTCACTAAAGACGTCCGGTGAGCTTATCGTCCGCGTCCAACCCTCATCCGTTCTCTTACAGTTAACGCAAGCCCGCTACAATATCCTGAAAACCGCGATCGCACGTTTTGGTTTCGCAGAGGTGTCACGACCACCAGACGTGCTGTACTTAGACCTTGAAAAGCCCTCGCCAGTTACCATACAGCTTAG
>CALGUT010000070.1 GCA_937920335.1 uncultured Opitutales bacterium | reverse complement strand
TCACAAAAGGAAATACAGGCCACATCCAGATCGGTGACTATAAAGCCACCCTAAAACATGGTTCGATTGGACGCAAAAAGGGTGAATTTACTATCAGCTTTGCATCAGGCGAATGCGCCATAAGAAACGTTCGCGTAAAAGGCTAAACCCTTAGCAAACAAAATTACTAGCGTTTAAGAACGACAAACGCTACTCCACTCAGCACAACTCCGAGACCGATCTTCATATAGAGATTCATGCCACCGGCGTCTTCCTCGGCTTCTAATATCGCTGCCATAACCTGTTCCGTATAATTGGATACACCTTTCCTTCGTTTGAACAGATCGGGTTTCGCAAATAAGCTTCCATCCGGGTTCAAAATGACAAAGTTAGGGACACCCTCGACACCATACTCTTGACTGAGTTTATGATACTCAGCTTTCGCCTGAGGACTCTGCGGAGAATTCATGTAAAGCGCGACTTTGAGTGGAATGAACTGCTTGCGCCCCAGTCGTTTAAATTCATCAGTAACCAAGACCTCAGCTTCCAATTGCTGACAAGGCCCACACCAATCAGGGCCTGTAAACAAAGCCAATATCTTTCGTCCGTCTTTCTTGGCAGAACGGGATTGAGCATCCGCCAATGTATGACTCCACCAAAACGGTTCTACACTCCGCCGTGACATATCAGGAGCCTCGCTACTTTGAGTAGACGGAGGGGCTTTCACAACCGTTACCGGTTGCGTAACAGATACCGGTGACTCAGCGGACCGTTTCTCTGTAGGCTGGCCCCCCGAAAACGTGCCTTCGATTGAACTCACTTTTCCCTGAACCAACACAATTTTTCCTTGGGCGTAGTTAAGAACCTCCTTACTCGAACTCTTTAAGGCACTACTCGGTTCACCGAACTGAGCAACAACCGCAGCCCGTTCCATACCCACAATCTCATCAGCATGCCCTGCGGACGAAAGTGCCAGCAACGCAGCTAGTAAAAAAGAAACTGTGACCGAGAATTTCATACGCTAGTTCTTGATGCACGATAGCTTCAACACCGTTCCTTCCCCGTAACACTTTGGAATACACTGCCTTGCCCGTTTAATACATCATTTACCACTAAACGCCCGTAAAACTAGGGTAAACTACCTGGAAAACCTCGTTTCCCAGCGTGCTCACTTCAGCTGGCTTGACTGATTATCAAGCGGTTTTTGACTACCTTTACCAAGTAAGTGCGAACCCGAACACGATCCGGTCGCGTCAAAGACTTGCCAGTAGTTACATCGAACTCCCACCCATGCCACGGGCAGGATATAATTTCACCGATACGGCAGTAGTCGATTTCTTCACCAGGCTTATCCGCGCTACTCGTACCTATAACCTGACCATCCGAGAAACGAGCTCCTGCATGGGGACACGCATCGCGCATGGCGAAAAACTGATCCCCTTTTCGAATTAATACCAATGCCTTCCCGCCTACCGTTATGGAATAGGGTCTTCCACTCTCGAAGTCTTCGATCGACCCGATGTCATGCTCGGTCAAAGTCATAAAAAGCCTCCGCGTTTTTAGATCTTATTTTCACCTTTAATGCTTCTGGTATTACCGACGGCAACGCCCGATCCGGCGCATCAAAATCCCAATGTGGATAGTCCGACGCATACATGAAAAAATCATCCCGCCCAATCATCTCAAAAATATTGAGAAGAAACGTTGGATTCGGAGGCTCTTCCATCGGTTGAGTCGTCGACCGGAAGTGCTCCTGAATATACTCACTGGGTAACTTCTTGAGCCAGGGTACTTCA
>CALGUT010000069.1 GCA_937920335.1 uncultured Opitutales bacterium | reverse complement strand
TAAATCCTTGTTCAGCTAGCATTCTCAACAGCAAGGTCGATTTGTCGGGTTCACCACGAAGGACGATCCGTAAAGATTCGTCGCCATTATTAATACTCGACTCAGCGTCGATAAGTCTGGTCTGCGACAACAATCGCTCGGGTCGCACATCGAATGGATCAGCCTCCGTTCCACCAGGTTGGTGACAGCTCACACAATTAACCGCGAGGAAGGACCGAGCTTTGAAATCGAGACTGGCATTAGGATCGTCCGCCCGAGCAAAGTAAGGAAGTGCTCCCGGATTTTCTATCTTTTCATCGAAGTAATGACTCTCACTGAGATACTCCAACAAGTTTTGCTCCGAGCCGTCTATGACTTGCCTTCGATTCAATTGGCGGGTGTTAAAACTCAACGCATGCCCAGCTGTAAACGTATGACACTCGATACACTGAGACCGACTCGGGATAGACCAGGTTTGGGTCCGCTCTACTCCTTCTTCCGTAACGGTCAGGTCGAAATCAACTCCATCGTCCGGAACCAATGTCGCTTCGGTCCCTTCTTCATTCCAACGATAACTGACACCGTAGGAGCCAAAAGCCGACTTTACAAGAAATCGGGTTTCAAGCCGGATCGTTGTAGCCGGGTTTCCACGCTCCAGTTCGAGATCAAAGTGCTTCACCCAGATCGACCCTTCCGGAAAGCTCCAACTTTTATTTTCCGAAAATCCAATCTGCGAACCTACGGGAATATAGACCCAGCGACTCTTCTTCGCATAGTCAGACCAGAAGCTGACATTGGGCTCGTAGCCCAAAAGGCCGTCTTCGGGTTCGAGTGAATCTAGATCTTTGAATGCACCTGTCTCGCTCAGAAGCGTTGGCCAGCCCTCTTCCCCAAGAGGAACATTTAAACTCGTATTGATCGTCCGTTGGGACGGGGCATAAGAAGGACCTACGTCGGACGCAGTAAGTGGGCCATCATTTACAGCAACAGCCATCGAAAATTCATCGGCCCCTACATCCCGACTATCGCCTCTCGCTTGCCCATCAATATCTGACTCCACGGTATCATATACTTCAGAGGCTGCATCTACCGCCGGACTGATAGCGGCGATTCGCTGGATACCAGCTGCTTCATCAAATATCAACTGGGGATCCACATCGATAAACCCGTCAGTTAATCCAGCCCCCACGGGTCTTCCAAAAGCAATATTTCCAGCCCAGGTATGAGTCTCCGCCTGCTCACCCACCACGAAAGTTCCCGAAGTTTTTGAGCCTGCAACCATCAGGTTATTTGCGATGACCATATCAACCGGGAGAAGGGTTCGACCTCGATCATTGAATCTGGAAGAAACATCAATCAAGGGTCCCGAATTATTATAAAAGGTATTAAAGGCAACGATTGCGTTATTTGCCGCGAAATACTCGTTCAACGCGCCTCCAGGAACTCCCGGGTAAAGCGTGATCGCGGCGCCATCCCGAGCGGTTGTGCCTTCCAGGTAGTTATTGATAATCACATGGTCTTCTCCGATCACACGTACACCGCCGGATTCGTTTATGAAATTTCCGATGAAGTAATTTCCATCCACGATACACCGGTTACCATGTCTCAACGTGAGAGTCCCACGACATTCGTAGAAGGTGTTATTCCGATAAACGTTTTCGCCCGATTTATTGGAGATGATCTCGATTTCGCCATTCACCCGCTCGAACAGATTGTTCTCCACGGTCGTTCTTGAATCCGACAGAGACGTATCACTCGTTCCGATACGAATAGTTTCCCACCCGTTTTCTCCGCCTCCATCGATGCGATTCGCAAAATGATTGTTATCGATACGGTGGTAGTCAGGTTCCCCATCAAGCCACACCACCAAGGTTACGCCGATCACATTGTGCCCTGACAAATAACAGTGGTCCACGCGATTCCGTTCGCCATATAGCGAAACCCAACTCGTTTTCGCGCCGTCCTCAGGCACATAATCGATAATCGATGTATTCGTCAACCTGCAGTCCGTTGCCATCACTCCATTTGCCCGGAACTGAATCACCTCATCATCATTCCCCGAATAAGGACCGGTAAATACCAACCCATCAACGACCAACCACTGCCCGCCGATCTCTATCCGGGATTCGCCCTGGAGTATTACCTGCCCGGCCGTTTCTGCCATCAATGTAATGGGAGCACCCTCAACACCGCTACCTTCGAACTCGATTACGAGATCCTGATAGATGCCATTTTGAAGTACCAGCGTATCCCCCGGAAGCGCGGTCTGCAAAGCGGTTTCGATTTCCGAACGGCTTGTAACCGGGTAGGTCACTGCCGTTCTGACCTGAATCGAAAACGCATCGCTATCGACCTGCCCTTCATTGTTGGTTATCCGAGCCCAAAAGCTGGTATCGGAAGTAAGAGGTTCACTGACGAATGTGGCAGAAATTGCACCCGAGACTGGCGAAGATACCTCACCCGATTCACCCTGATACCACTGGTAGCTGAGAGGATCCCGACCAACAACGTCCACTGATAGATTAGCTGTATTTCCATTCAGCACGAAATCGCTTCCAGTAGTTCCGACAATCAAAGGAACAATTTGTTCGGTCGTGGTCACCATCAATTCATTAGATGGAGCTGACTTGAAACCGTTGTCTGCGATCACCCGGTAGGTATACATCGTCTCTGGCACCACCGTTGTATCTGCAAAACTCGTCACATCAGTAGTGACTGTATCGATAATCGAGAAACTGGTTTCGCTGTCCGATTTTCTTTCGATGACAAAGCCAGTTTCGTCGTCCGATACATCGTCCCAACTGATCTCTACTGAAAACGGATTGGCTTCTACTAATGCCAGCGATTCGGGCGATACCGGAGGCCCGAAGATTTCGTTGATCGGACTCAAGGTGACATTATCGAAGACGATTCCGCCCTGGCGTTTCGAGTCTTGATAGATAGCAAACTGCCCCAAATCATCGTCCTGCTCGTTAAATTTGATTTGAGGAGCGCTAGTTGGGTCTGGTGTGATGTGAAAATCATACTCCCCAAGTTTAGTTCCATTCAAATAAAGATGTAGTGTGTTGGGGAGAACCGTTCCTACACCGATACCATCAAGATCGTAGACCACTGAATTCAGGTCATGCGAATTCGCCAGAATATCGATGTGATTCGCAACATCTGTTAGATAACTGCCTACAGACTCCGAAACAGCTAGAGCGTTGAGCCATAAATCTCCTCTGTTAAGAATCCTTAGCTCGAACGGGCGAAAAGCTCTACTGTTCAACGAATTCTCCACTCGCCCGAGCGCAACATGAACACGCGTGTCGGTATCAGCAGCGTCGCTAGGAAAAGCTCGCTGAAAATCGAAGCTTAGCCGCACCTCTGTTCGGTTAGTTCCCCCATTAAATGGGAAACGAACATGGGTCGACTCACCGTTGTTTAGGTCTCCATTCAAATCATAGACATAAAGACTCTGACCATCCAAAGGATTAACCGGATCTGACGAAGGATTGATCACCTCTGCACCATTTGTAGCGTTGTTGGAACTCGGCGAGAAAGTTACATCTCCTATGAGTGGCTGACTACCCACCGTATCATCATCAAAGGACAGGTTTACCAACACCTGACCGGATACGGCACAAAGTGGGCTCACTATAAGTGCTCCTAAAAAAAGTCGTTTAGTGAAATGCATAGCTGGGGCAGCTTAATAGAACAGGGTAGATTAAACGTAGTTTATATTTATTAACGGCCCTACAAAGGACAGTTGAGGGACGGAAGGGTCAACTTTAAAATCCCGTTCGCCCAATCACAGTTCATATGACTGTAGGGACGAAATCCAGCCTATTAAGTTCACTGAAAAACTCCAGTCTCGTCCATTTCCGATTCGAATTGCGAATATCTACCGTTTTGATGCGGG
>CALGUT010000068.1 GCA_937920335.1 uncultured Opitutales bacterium | reverse complement strand
CATTGCTGCTATTTTTATTTGGTTTCGATTCTGAATTCACAAACACTCCCTAGCCAATCGAGTAATTGGGCAACTAAAACTCGCTCCCGACCAGTTGGTAGAAGATGCCCTCAGCGATTTGGTTATCAACGAGTTAAGGATCGATTTATTATCGAGTGAGACACCTGAAACTCCCGTTCGCATACGTATATCTGGCGACGGAAAGTCGGGTAAAACGATCGTTCCCATGCGATTGGATACCAACATCAACGGAACGCTGGAGGAGCTCTTTGAGTTTTTACTGAGGATCAGCACCATCGGCGACTGATACCCACAAACAGATATTGAAACTCTTCTGAATTGCTGGTGTATATAAGCTACGATGATTCGATCTACCCAACTTTCAAAGTTCTGCAACGCTGCTTTCTCGCTGACAACCGTGTTATTTCTCTCTGGCTGCATTAGTGTCAAAACGCACAGCACCATCGAACCCATCTATCTCACTCTCGACGTAAATCTGAAGGTCGAGCTTCAAAAAGAGCTTGATAATGCCTTTGCAGATCTCGATGCGGCCTCAGATGCCATCGTAGAACAATAATCGACCGGACCTAATTTATGAAAAGAACAACTTTTATCCTCTTTCTAGCGTTGGGAATCTTCGCAATTAACACCTCCCTGTTTGCAGCTAAAAAAAGCGAAAACTTGCTGAAGCAGCACATGCTCCAACGAGTCACCGTCATCGATGAATTGAAACTCTCTGGGAAAGTGGGAGAGAACAACGCTGGCTTGCTCGCGCAACGAGGCATGCTCTCCAAGGACGAGACCAACGTTATGAACCGTGAAAACGAGGATCGACGAGCCTTGTATGAGATTCTTGCGGAACGTCTACAACTCTCGGTAGCCGTCGTAGGCCAGGGACGAGCAGATGAACTGCGCAAACGATCCGCCAAGGGTGTCTGGCTCCAAGGTGCTGACGGTAAGTGGTATCAGCAGCAGTAGCAAATAATTACAGCTAATACTACCAGGTCCGTTTTGCCATGAATTGATCCAAGTCTTCTCGGGACATGGGCAACTGATCAGGATTGGCATCTAACCACTTCAAGAAATGTTCCTTAATGGCATCCGTCCAGGCGCTGTCCATCTGGCCTGAATTGTAGGTGCCAGACTTAAGCATCTCATAACCAAAGGTATCTCTTACTCCAATAAACTCAGCGGTCAGTATCACTTCCTCCGCCATATGAGCAGGAATGAACAAGACTCCAGTCGGTTCTGAGATTACAAGGTCACCAGGCAGTACGATTGCTCCTCCAATACGGATGGGGGTGTTTAACCCCATCAAGACAACTTCCTCCAAAAACGTCGGGTCAAAGTCGCGCACGAAAGCGTTAAACCCTTCAATCTCTGCCATGCCGGAACGGTCACGGGCCGACCCGTCAAATATGACACCGGTTCCCGTTTTCGCAAAAATCGCAGTTGCCAAACTATCGCCGATCAGGGTTCCTTGAGCAATCTTTCCAAACGAATCTGCTACATAAACGTCACCCTTCTGCAGCGCCTGGATCGGCCACGAATTGTGATTACCTGACCGTCCCTGTTCTTTTCCGCGCGCCATGATGTTCTCCAGAACGTCAGGTCTGCTCGGCATGTAGTGAGCCGTCAGTGCCCGGCCAATCACCGGGACATCTTCGTGGATCATCTTCCAGTTGCCCTCGAACTGATTTTTGTATCCGGCATTGTAAAGTACCACCCAAGCTTCCTCGATCCCTATCTTCGCTGCACGCTCCACCAATTCGTCTGGAATACGCGGACGGCCATCTTCGAACCGCTCACCTTTCCAAGCGGACGTGAGGAATACCATCTCATCGCGAGAGATGGTTTGAGCGGTAGCGAAGGTCCCTGCAACGAGCCCTAGGAATACTAGATAAGTGAATAGGTTTTTCATAAAATTTGTGTTCGTACTAAAATATTGATTACAACGAGTTCCATTTCTCGGTGGAGGCAAATACGCGTTTATCAGCCGGGTGAAGCACGGTCTTTATATGATCCATATTTAGTTCCACACCCAATCCCGGCGCATCTGGAACGGGGGCAAACCCGCTGCTAGTTAACGAATGACCACCAGTCGAATCAATCATGTTCGCCCACCTGGAATAACCGTCTTTATCCGGATGAAACTCAAGAGCCCGATGATTGTGAGTCGCTGCCGCACTATGCACATTGGCCATAAACGATACCGGCGTTCCCGCGTAGTGTAGCGCCAGCTTTATCCCATGGTCTTCAGCATAGTCGCCGATCAATTTAGTCTCAAGTATCCCCCCGGCGGTCGCCAGATCCGGGTGAACGTAATCGACCGCTTGCTGGTCGCAGAGTATCTTGAAACTTTCGCGCGCATACATGGATTCACCGGTCGCAATCGGTGTATTTATCCGATTACGAAGCGTTTTTAAATCCTGTGTTTCGGCCCAATTGATCGGTTCCTCAATCCATGCCAGTTTAAAAGGTTCCAGCGCATTCGCCTGCCGTGTCATATTATCCAGATTACGCCCGACGAAGTGGTCGACAGAAATAGGCATGTCATCACCCACCGCATCGCGAATCATCTGAATGTATTCGACCACGATCGCGATTCCCTTATCCGTCAGCATACCATCCTTGTGCTCGTTCAACGTGCCCGGAACATCTTCGAGCAATCGAAACACCCGCAACATCTTCAACCAGGTAAACCCCTGCTCGACCCGCGCAAGCACCTTGGCACGAATCATGTCATGGTCCTTATCGGAAAAGGTATCGCCATACAATCGAACCTGATCGCGATACTTACCTCCGAGTAGTTGCCATACAGGTACGTCGTATGCCTTTCCGGCTAAATCCCAGAGGGCCATATCGACAGCACTCACTCCACCCCCCAGCCGGTTATGACCGCCAAACGGTTTTACCAACCGAACCAGTCTCTCCACATTACAGGGATTCTCACCGAGCAGCAGGTGCTTTAGCATAAGGGCGTGTTTGACTTCTCCACCATCGCGCACCTCACCGTAACCGTAAATATCCTGATTGGTATCAATGCGGATAATCGAACAAGCACGTCCCATGTGCTCCACGGTTACATACCGCATATCGGTAATCTTGAGTTTCGAAGGGCTTGAGGCCCTTTTTACATTCGAGGTAGCAGCAGCAGCCACCTCGTCAATCGGCAGGTTGAACAATCCTCCCAGGGCCACGCCTCCGAGCATAGATTTTTTCAGAAAATTCCGTCGATTATCTTTCAACATATCCAGGGGAAAGGTTACTTGCTCTTAGTCGGATCGTCAGAGCGGATCGCAAGGATGATCGAGTGCTCCTCACCCTCCTTATTTAGGCTATAGAAACCGACTTCTGTTCCTGCTGCCCAGTAAAAGGCGTCACCCACCTGACTCGGATGCCGCTCCACATTTCCATACTGATCCAACCCAGCCACCATGTAGCCACTGCCTTGCAAAACAAAGTAAACCTCTTCCTGCGTTGCATGCCTATGTGGATTATTCGTTCCATGCGGAGAAAAATCCATAATAAACAGACTCTTCATCTGCGAGGCACTCGCTAAACGATCCCGTGTGCTGGTCGTATCGCCCATTAACAGTTTGTACTGCGTGGTCGGACCGTGACTACCCAGCACCTGCAGCTCAACATCATCGGCATTAGCAATCTCCAAAGCCATGTTAGGCTCGTAATCGATTCCATTCGGGAGCTCATACCCCATAACCAACACCTTAATCGGCTCTTTCGTATTATTGGCCACCCCATGCCTGACTCCCGCAGGCACATAGAGAAAGTCGTTCTTTCGTAGAGGCGCCTCCTCTCGATCATAGATCAGGGTCCCTTTCCCAGCTGTTACATAGAGAACATACTCCTCGTTTCTTCGGCTTACGATCGCGCTCGCACCCCCTGGATCGACAGTCAACTCTCCCATGCGGGTGATCGCGTTTAGATGTTTCTCATCTTTGTCACCTTCGCCAAAAATCGGTTTATACCTCGCCGTATCAGTATCCTTGGTTAGATCGGCATCCCCATATTTCAGATTCGGGACATAGCGTGAGAGGTAAAGTTGTTGCTCGTGCGAGTAGACCGACCCTTGAATGAACAATAGGGAAAGGATCAACACCATGTATGAACGGGGTTTTAGGGCAGCTGATTTCATGGAATGACTAGGGTTTAGGGCTTCGAGCTCAGTTAATCGTAGCTGAACTGAGTTATACCTAAATGCCAGTCCAATCGTGCGTCCACTAGAAACTACAATGCACCGGATTTTTATAGGGAATAACGGGATCTATAGATTGCAATTTTTCTTGGAATTTTGCCGTTTATTCAGGATATTCAAACAAATCTTCCTCGATACCTTAAATCACTCGAACCCGTCTTGTAATAGCTATGAAACCCCATAATTCCGACGAAAACTCCCCGCTTGAGAACATTGAACATTGGGAAGACTTTGTAGAAACTGCTACCTACCCAGAGCCGGAACATAAGCTCAAGGAAGACTACCGGAATTACGACGACCCAGCTAGGGACACAGTTAGAGAATTTTACCGTCTGAACCACAAATACCAGACCTTCGAATTTGTGAAGGCCAAAAAGGCCGAGTTCGTCTTCAACACTTCGGGTAAACGTGAGATGAGCATCCTGGACGCTGTCATGTATCTCAACACTCTGGTGGATGATTCAGATCCAGACATCGATCTACCGCAACTCCAACACTTACTCCAGGCGTCAGAGGCTATACGCGAACGGGGTTACGAGGACTGGTTTGTCCTGACAGGACTCATTCATGACTTGGGAAAAGTGCTATGCTTATTCGGAGAACCTCAATGGGCCGTGGTTGGCGATACGTTCCCTGTCGGATGCAAGTTCAGTGAAAGGATTGTCTACCCGGAATTCTTTGAGGCGAATCCCGATTCGAATAACCCGCTGTTTAATACGCGTCTGGGAATCTACGAAGAAGGCTGTGGCTTGAGAAATATCGAAATGTCGTGGGGACATGACGAATACATGTATCACCTCGTAAAAGACTACCTCCCCGACGAAGCACTCTACATGATTCGCTACCATTCGTTCTACGCCTGGCATCGCGAAGGCGAGTACGAATACTTGCTGGATGACCACGACCGTAAAATGCTGCCATGGGTAAAAAAATTCAATCCCTTCGATCTTTATACCAAATCACCGAAGACACCCGTCTGGGAAGAATTGAAACCGTATTACCTGGACCTGATTAACAAGTACCTTCCGGCAAAACTAGACTGGTAATACCTGCAAGGTTTCAGAAGACTAGAGGCTCCTCGAATTAATGACAGCCGCTAATACTCTATACGTCCTTGCCGACGAACCTAGCTTTAGATTTTTCTCATCTCTTGGATGAGGGTGGCGAAGAAGCCATTGTCTACCATCCGACGGTTGTAGCACAGAACGTCTCAGAACTTTAGGGAAACGCCTGAAAACAACTAAACTGACTCCATTCAGAATCGCCAACTTAAGCTCAACGGGGTTCCAGACGAGCGATGGCCTCACTCAGGCTTTTATAGTATTCGAGTTGCATAACCCCTTCGTCCGACACGAGCATGAACGTTCTAATACCACGGCTCTCACGAAACTCAACGCGCTTCAAATCTGTCCATGCGATCGCTCCTTTCAACACCCTTCCGCCACGCCATTCCTGGACTCCTTCATCGTCGAAAACGAACCGGCTATTAATCGATCGGTGAATGAACAGTCCCATCAATAAAGTAATCAGCGCAATTCCAAGAAACAGCCACTGCTCACTTGCCAACGGCCATGAGGGCTTAGACCAAAACACAAAGTAGACCAGAAAGAACAAGGGAAACACCGTTGAAAAAATATGCGCAAGCACACGATTACCGATCTTCCCGCCCTTCGTGTTTTCGAACTCACCACGCACGCTTCTTAAACTCGCCAGGAAATCTTCAGTTACTTCGGCCATGGTGATCTTGATAGTAGTTTGGTAGAATCAACTTTCATCTGCATAGGAGGTATAATCCCAGTCACTATTGAGCCAGTGCAGAAACGTAGAAACCTGATCATACAAGCGATCCGGAGCTTCATAAAAAATCATGTGACCACAATCTTTAAACACTTCCAACGTCGTTTCGGATGGAATCAAATTTAGAAAAGATTCCACATCATAAGGCGTCGCATAGAGGTCCATTTCGCCTGTTATTCCCAGGCACGGGATATTGACCGAATCGATAATCTCGGTCGCTGAAGCATTCACCAACCCCTGGATCGATTCCACGTAGCTCTTTTCGGAATTGAGTTCGAGCAAGCGCTGATAAGCTCCAACTAATTGGCCTCGCTCACTCATTGTTTTTTCCGAAAATATTCCCGACATTATCTCTTCACCAATTCCGGTCATTCCCACCGTTTTGATCTTTTCGACTCGCGCCATCAGCTTTTCGCAAATCACAGGAATAGGCTGAGGAAGCCCTCCCAAAAAAATGAGTGATTCAACCGCATCCATCCGCTCCGCATAGGCTTTTAATGCAACAATGGTACCCATCGAATGCCCGAGTAGAGACACCGATTCAGGGGCACATTGATCAATCATTTCAACCGTGGCCTGCACGCTGGCTTCAATCGAGAACCCCTCGACGCATTCTTCGTTGAATCCGGTTCCAGGCATATCAAAGGAGATTACCCTGCGTGACCCTCTCAACGCCTTCGTTAAACCAGAAAAAAAATAGCTTCCGCCACCAAGACCATGAAGGCAGATCAAGCTGCTTCCAGCCCCATCATCATCCACTATTAATGGATCGCCTCCCCGCCAAGCAACCAGCTTCCTCATCAAAGGTTTTCAAAAATTAAACGAAAGAACTGTGGATGAGACATCCACGTCTGACCACAGATAATCTTTCCATCAATAGAGGCTTCATCGGACATCCAGGTTCCGCCAGCGGTTTCTGCTTCCAGGCGACAATGCTCGTAACACGTAATATTTCGGTCCTGACATAAATCTGCTGTCGCCAGTATTTGGATACCATGACAAATACTATAAATCCATTTACCTTTCTCGTGAAACTCTTTCGTAATTCCGATCACTCTGGGATTATTTCGCAAATACTCCGGCGCACGCCCACCAATCAACAGCACAGCGAAGTAGTCATCCACATTCACTTCCTCAAATGTCAAATCTGCAGTCGCGGCATAACCAGGAGCCTCAAAATAAGTGTCCCACCCCGGCTTAAAATCATGCATGACTAAATTCAAGCTACGCTTACTGGGAGCCGCTATCACAGGTTCATAACCTTCCTCCTGGAAACGATGCAGCGCATACAACACTTCATAACTTTCACCACCGTCGCCGGTCACAATCAAAATTTTATTACTCATAGGATAAACTCAGGGTTTGTTAGGCCATTATACTCAGTCCCTTCTTAATGGAGGGTCAATAATCTTACGCTCGGCAGAATGACTTTTACAGGATTCAGAATTGGTGCCGACACAGCAAACACATAACAACCCCTATCGAGGTGCAAGAGGGACCGGCATGGGGTAACCTTCGAATAAGATACCGCTACTTTTTCGTCGTCGCCTTAAATAGCCCATAGGCCTTCAGCGCTCGTGCCCGTCCAGCTGCATGCTCGATTACCGGAAATGGATAGTCTCTTCCAAGAACAATGCCTGCGTCGGCCAAAGCAAAAGCATCCGCTTCCCACGGCGTATGAATCAAGTTGTTCGGCAATCCCGTTAACTCTGGAACCCAACGCCGAACATAGTCACCATTCGGGTCAAACTTCTCACCCTGCAGAATCGGGTTAAAAACGCGAAAGTAGGGCGAGGCATCCGCTCCGCAGCCTGCTGTCCATTGCCATCCCTGAGTATTACTTGCCAGGTCAGCGTCGACCAACGTATCCCAAAACCAACGCGCCCCGTCCTGCCAAGGCTGCAAAAGGTGTTTTACCAGGAATGAAGCGGTTATCATGCGCGCACGATTGTGCATCCATCCCATTTTCCAAAGCTGCCGCATTCCCGCATCGACAACCGGAAACCCGGTTTGACCCGTTTGCCAAGCCGTCATCAGCTGTTTGTCGGACTCCCATGGAAAATCCGCGAACTCTGGCCGCAATGGCTCTGTTGACGTGTGAGGAAAGTGATACATCAACGCGTAGGAAAACTCCCGCCAGCCAATCTCGGCAAGATAACGGTAGGTCCCCTTTTCTCCATTGTCTTTAGCTTTCACGGCCTCCCAGATTTGCCGCGGCCCGATCTGCCCAAAATGCAGGTAGGGAGAAAGACGAGAGGTCGCATCTTCATCCAGAATATCTCGCCCACGCTCGTAACCTGCCAACTTCGAAGACACGCAGGTCTTGAGCAGTCTGGCAGCTCCTTTAGCGGTAGGATCCCATGTTTTGTAAAACTGTTCATCCCAGGAAATACTCGGAAGCAGAGCCAAAGAACTGATCGACTCAGAATGAGGAGCGCTTTTTAGGAATACCGCTTTCTTCAATTCGACCCGAACCGGAGCGTCTTTCGTTTGCTTCAGGCAATGCTTCCAGTAAGGCGTGAAAACTTTAAAGGGCGTGCCATCCTTTTTAGAAATCGTATGGGGCTCGTGTATAAGTGCACTATTGAAACTCTTCACCTCAATACCGTCTTCGCGGAGCCGCTTTTTGATAACGGCATCTCTCCCCCTAATAATCGGCTCGTACCTGCGATTCCAGTACACTGATTCCGCAGCCAACTCCTTAATCAACCGTTGAATACACTGAAGACTATCCCCACGGCGTATCAGTAATTGCCCTCCCAAGTCCTCCAGTTGCTGATTGAGATCAACCAACGCATGATGCAACCACCACTGGGTTGCTCCTCCGGGCGACCACTCGGCCTCGCTGTCAGGATCATGGATATAGACCGCAGTCAATGGTCGACCGGTTTCTATAGCCGCCTGAAGCGCGGAATTGTCCTTCAAGCGAAGGTCTTGCCGAAACCAAAGCAGAATGGGGGCCGAAGACTGGGATATATCTTGCATCAATTAAAAATACTCAAGAAAGCCAAAAACTTCGAGATGGAAACCCCAAAGCTTAGATAAATCACTATTCGTTTTACGAATAAGAGCTTACCCTAACCCCTTCCCCCTCTGTCACTACTCGAACAGCACCATTCCCCGAACATTCTCTCCAGCTTCCATGTCTGTGAACGCCTGATTAATCTCTTCCAGTTTGTAATACTTGGAAACGAGCTCATCCAGCTTCAGCTTCTTTTGCTTATACAATTCCAATAGATAGGGCATATCTTCACTGGGAAGACTCGACCCAAAAAAGGACCCGGTTATCTTGCGCTCCCAAACCGGAATAAATACAGCAGGGATTGTTATCGTATCTCGAACGCCGGTTATGCCAATGATCACCGCATTACCACCCACGCCCAACATATGATAGGCCATTTCAATCGTCTTGGATAGTCCAATCGCCTCAAATGAGAAATCAACTCCTTTACCATTCGTCAGCTCTTTGACGGTTTCAACAGCATCTGTATCTCTGGAATTTATACAATCCGTAGCCCCAAAATCTTTTGCCTGCTTTAATTTGGACGGCACCTGATCAACGGCGATGATCCTCGACGCTCCGGCAAGCTTGGCCCCCTGAATTACGTTCAATCCGACTCCTCCGCATCCGATAACGGCCACTGTCGCCCCTACTGGAACTTTGGCCGTTCGGGTCACGGCCCCATAACCCGTCGTGACTCCACAGCCAAGCAGCGCGGCATGCTCAAAGGTGTACCCATCGGGGAGCGGTAGCACTGAGTTGGTGTGAACGACGGTATATTCCGAAAGCGTTCCAATGCGGGAAAATTGATAGATATCCAGATCTCCTTTATGGAACCGACAGGTATCGCCGATTAGCGCCCCTCGCTTACCGGCAAAATGAACTTCGCAAAGCGTCGGATGCCCGGCTACACAGCGGCCACAGGTTCCGCAGGATGATACAAACGGCAACATGACTCGGTCGCCGACCTGATATCCATGCGTATCCGGCCCCACCTCTGCAACTACGCCGGCGCCTTCATGGCCAAGCACCTCTGGCAATTCGTGCGGAATCGTCCCAGTCATAACAGAATAGTCGCTATGACAGATTCCACTGGCTGCTATCTTGATGAGCAACTCACTCTCTTGAGGCGGACGAACCTCAATCTCTTCAACT
>CALGUT010000067.1 GCA_937920335.1 uncultured Opitutales bacterium | reverse complement strand
ATTACGTCCACCATCGATAGACGCCCATCCACCTGCAGCCTGGGTCACCACTGCCCAGGTATCGGGACTGTGAGGCGACTGCTGAACGTCATTGACCGTCTCCTGAGTCTCCAAAACACGGCGCCAGGAACGGGCTCCATTGGTTGTCATATAGACACCCACTTCACAACCAGCCAGTACCTTCCCTTCTCGAGATCGATCAGGTTCAATAGACTGTGTGTATTTTCCTCGTTCAGGCAGTCCTTTCTCAAGTCGTAACCAAGTCACCCCTTGATCTCCTGAAACCGCGATGCCACCCGGATGAGCGAGGTAAACGCGATCCGGGTTAAAGGGATCGACGGCGACATCCTTGGGTTCGGTAATATCCCAACTGGTCATAATCCGCCAACTGTCTCCACCATCCATCGTTCGCAGGGCCCCGTTCAAAGCCGCCGTGTAAAATACCGCATGATCTCTGGGATCAAATGAAACGGCAAAGATCGTCGGATCGTTGATGCCTATATGCTCCCAATCGCCATTCTCATCGTAGCGATGCAGCCCACTGGTCGTCACGATCTTCGATCCGATCACGTAGTTTTTGTTAACTGCAGCACATACGTATAGGTCATATTTCGAATCAGCTGACCAAGCCGTGCTACCGATAGCGATGAAACCTACTAACTTTAAAAGATTCTTCATGGGGTATTATTAAATAACGAAATCGGTTACCTTCCGATATTCGGCAGTTCAAGTAAAGCAATCACAAGACGCGCGAGAGACAATACTGACACCGTGAATGATCACACTGTATTTTTGGAGCCTTCGTTTGATTTACGATACAGCGTACATAATCGTTTTGCAGGACCTACGCCCCCGACTACTAATATAAAGCTGCAAAGCCGTGAATCAGCCCCATCACCAGATCTCATAAAATTACCCATACCATGAATCGAAGAGAATTTACCCGATTAGGAGGAGCCGCATTGCTAACAGGAGGCTGGTCATTGTCATTTGCAGGAAGAATCGGGCTTCCTCCGGAACGCTCCAAACGCATCTTTTTTGAAGAGACCGACATCCCGCGAATTCAAGCGAATGGTCGCTCCGTCCTCCTGGGAAACAAGTTTCGTGAATGGGCCGAGCGGTCGCCCGAATCTCTGAAGCCCGCGTGGGAACAGTTCTATAAAAGCGGTAGCATAGTTTCTGATTTAAGAAAAGTCTGGGCGGCCTTTGAAGAAACCGCCGTTGTCCAACTCATCGAGCCCACTAAGGCCGGACACCAGGCACTTATAGACTCGATCGAGGCAGCCATTCAACTTCCCAAGTGGGAATACATGATGGATGGCGACGAGGTTCTCGGGCTCATGCGTTCATCGATGGCTACGTCCCGCCTCTTATTCGGCCGCGAGGTATTAGGCGACCAGATCGATCCCGAGCTGGACGACCGTTTAATGAAGGCGATCGCTGAGAAAGGCGTCGCCCCTTGCTACCGGACTATTTACGGAATGGAACACCCCGATGAAGTTGTGGGCTGGCGTTTCGACCCTGAGCATCCACATATCCAGGACACGGATATGTCTCGTTGGCCTGAGATTCTGGGGAGCAACAACCTCCGAGGGGCGCCCACCATGGCATTGGGTATCGGCGCACTTGCGTTACTGGGACGCGACGATCGCGCAGAGATGTGGCTGGCAGCTGCAGAGGAAAGCGCTCGTACCGCATTTCAATTGTTCTTTCGCGACGGTAGCTATTTCGAAGGCCTCAGCTACTCGGAATATCTTCTGCGAACCGTCCTGGCGTTTTGCGAAGCTCACTATCGGATCAAAGGCACCATCGATTGGACCCGGGAGTTGGATTTTGATAAACACCTGGACTACATAGCCGCCATGCAGGCCGGTAAGAAAGCGGATGGCAATCCTGACATCGTAAATTTCAGCGACGCGTCCAAGAGCATCTATCCCTGTGTCTCGGCCTGGATCGAAAAACATACCGGCAATCCAGTCGCTCAGTACGCGACTGACCACTTCGCCGAACCCGGCTATTTCCTCGACTACTTATGGTATCGTCCGAATCGCCCCAGCCGCGCTCCTTCCCAAACCATAAAAAATTACCGCAACGAACAAGATTGGGTGATCTGCCGCAGCGGATGGCGACCTGAAGATGCAGTTCTTGCATTCCGTAGTGGACGTCCTGCCAATCACGAGCATGCAGACCGCAACAGCTTTCTTTATAAAATCTACGGCGAACGCCTGCTGAACGATCCGTTTGGTTCCGCCTATAATCCAGTCTCACCTGCATGGACGCTTCGTTTGACCCGCGCCCACAACTCCATTCTCATCGGAGGCAAGGGACATCAATACCACAACGGAGAGGAAGGTGTAAATGAGAGTCAGGCCAGTGCGCGACTGATCCGCTGGAACGATTTGGGCAATACGGTCTCCTGGTGCAGCGATGCCACCCAGGCCTACCAATTAGTCGATCCACAGGTAACGAGCGTTACCCGAACGATCCTATTCGCCAAACCCAACGTCATAGCCGTTCTGGATCGCGTGTTCCTAAACAAGGAAGCGCGGACCCTCGAAGCCAGGTTCTTTCCAGACAACCGTGATGACGCCGCCAAGGTATCAGCAAACGGAAGGGATTTCAAAATTCACCGGCCACAGGCAACGCTATTTGGACAGTTTGCATCGAGTGCTAAAGCGAAAGCGGGCGAGCAGCTGCTCGATCTGGTTCCCGGCGTCGTCGATCCAGACAAACCGGCAGAAACGAGTGATAGCGGAACATTTCCATTTATCGGTGTAACAGCCAATGCCGCTACCGAACACTCCCTACTCACCCTGCTGGTCGCCAGACCCAATGGGTTTACGGATGAGCCGGCCATCACCATACGCGAAACCGGTTCCGGTTGGGAGTTTGAAGCTGATGGTGTTCGAGGCGCATTTGACACCCGCGACCGCATCCCGAAAACACTTGTTTAATCTTTGTAACTAATATTCGAATACAGTCTAACCCACGACCCCAACACTCATGAAAGCCAACGCCGTTGTATTCACGGACAAAAACCAAGTATCTTTTCAACAGGTCGACTGCCCGGATCCCGACGAGAACCAGGTAATCGTAAACATCACCCATTCCTGGCTCAGTAATGGCACTGAAGGCTCCTACCTGCGCGGAGAGCGAATCGATGGCGATACGCCATGGAGACCGGGAGACCCACATCCATTTCCCATTGTAGCCGGTTATCAAAAAGTGGGGATCGTCGACTGGGTTGGCGCGGCCGTTACCGATCTGAAAACAGGCGATCAGGTTTTTGTTTCAGTCAGTAATATCAACGGCATGTTTGAACCGCGTGGCGGACATATTTCACCATCCGTCTCGGGCCGAGGAGCCGTTATCAAACTTCCGGAAGGACTAGACCCCATTGCCTATTCAGGTCTGGTCCTAACTCAGGTTGGTTACAACTGTGGCGAACGCCCTCGATTCGAACCGGGCGACGCCGCAGTAGTGGTCGGCGATGGGCTCGTCGGACAATGGGCCGGCCAGATGCTGGCATCCCGCGGAGCAAACGTGGTCATGATCGGTCGTCACCCAGATCGCCTCTCTCATTTCAAGAGTGGCGAAACCATGCTGGAAGACGGAGGTAATTGGGTAGACATTGTGAAGGAAAAATTTCCGGAAGGCCTACAGGTCGGCGTTGATACCGTTGGCTCGTTAAACGTCATGGGCCAGTTGGAAAGTTCGATGAAACGGTTCGGCCATCTGGTATCTGCCGGGTTCTATGGCACCGATGACTGTATGGCTCTACAACCACCCCGTTATAAGGAGTTGTGCATTGATCTTGTTTCGGGAGCCACGCCCGACCGATTGGTTAAAACCATGGAGCTTGTTGCCGATGGAACCCTGCAAACGTTGCCGTTGATTACCCACCGCTTCCCCGTATCAAAAGCAGCCGAGGCCTGGGAACTGATTGAAACCAAAAAGGAACCTGTCATGGGCGTCGTTCTGGATTGGTCCTGATTACGCCCACCTCCATGGAAAGAGCATTTCGAAATGCTCAATAAGTGGACTCGAACCCGTTAAATAAAATGAAAGTATTACAGTATTTAGAAAAAGGACGACCTGAGATTATAGACTTACCCGTGCCCGCCCCTGGCAACGGTCAAGTACTCTTAAAAATCCAAGGTATCGCAACCTGTCCACACTGGGATCTCCATATTATGGATGGTATATCCATGGTGCCCGGCGGAACGGTTGAGTATCCCTACACACCTGGACAACCCGGACACGAAGCCATGGGAGAAATCGTTGAGGTGGGTCCGGGTGCCGAGCCCTTCATGATTGGAAACCGAGTCGCTCTTTGGCAGGATCAGGCTGGTGCCACTCAAGGGTGTTACGCCGAGTATGTGGTAGCAGACATTGAAAATCTATTAGAAATACCATCTAACCTGACTCCAGAACAAATCGCTTCGCTCGAACTCGCGATGTGCGTTCAGGTTTCGTTCGATCAAATCTCTAACGTTAAATCGATAGCAGGATCACGCTTCGCGGTTAGCGGTCTCGGCCCAGCCGGTCTCGTGGCGATTCAATTAGCCAAGGCTTACGGAGCGGCCGAAGTCATTGCCTTTGATCCGGTTGAATCCAGACGAGAACTCGCGACGTCTCTCGGAGCAGATCGCGCCCTGGATCCCACCGATGAAAATGCATTCCCTCACAATCGTTTCAGTCCCGAAGCCATTGACCTCGCGGTTGATTGCACCGGCCTAAAAGTATCGGTCGAGTATCTCATGCACCGCACCGTGGACGTAGTCGCCCTCTTCGGTGTCCTTCGAGACAATGTAGACTTCGGATTTACTCACTGGTGTCGGGGATTGCACCTCGTAGGTTATGGCGCACACAACAAAGGCGCAGCAGAAACCGCATTGGCTCATATAGTCGCCGGTCGCTTGCGCCTGGATCCACTCATCACCACCACTCTACCCTTGGCGCGCTATGCGGAAGGCGTTGAATTGCTCCGACAGCAAAAGGCGATCAAGGTCTGCTTCACGCCCTAGGATCACTTAGTATAACATCTTACTTTCTTGCAGATTTCACAAGGTAGCAAGGCTTCCCAGCCTGTGTCCTTAGCCAATTCAAGTTTTGAGCAACGCGACACCAACATTATGGAAGCAGCCGAAGGACCGAAGAAGCAACAGAACACCCGCAGAGGATCGAGGTTAATGTTTTGCGTTCGCACCTTTTTTGCCTCTTCGTGGGAGTCCACATGAAATCTTCGCGACAGTTTTTCGTCCTCGCACTGGGAATGGTGCAGCTGTGGACAGCCTTTACCTCCGCCGCACAAAAGCCTGTGCTGACCAAAGAAAAGGATCTCACAATTTATCGCGACGAGCGATTCTATGCCGCATTTCCCTCTGTCGTGCGGCGTGAATCGGGCGAGTTGATCGTCGCGTTTCGTCGTGCACCGGACAGGCGCGTATTCGGTGAAGGTGGCAACAACCATACGGATACAAACAGCTACCTCATGCTCGTCCGTTCAACAGATAACGGGGAGACGTGGACGGAGTCACCGGAACTCATTTTAGCGCATCCGTTCGGAGGATCTCAGGATCCTTGCATGATTCAGTTGAACGACCAGTCGATCCTATGCAGCAGCTACGGATGGGCGCGCGTGGACGACCAGGTAAAAGACGAATTCCCCCATTCGCTGCAGCACGGTAACTTCACGTTTATGGGCGGATATATGGTTCGTTCTGAAGACGGGGCTCATACATGGAGCGACATCATCAAGCCGCCGCCGGTACCCGTCAGTGTCACCCACGACGTCTTCGGCGACCCCACTCCGGCATATAACCGGGGCGCGATGGTTCAGGGCGATAGCGGCCGGCTTTATTGGGCCGTTGCCGCGCAGACACGCCTCAAACCTCGCCTCACAAGCACGCACCTGATGACATCGGACGATGGCGGTTTGACCTGGGAATACCGGTGTCCGATTGCGGAGGACGATAGTGCCTCTTTCAACGAAACGTCCCTTTACATAACTCCGAGAGGCGACCTGATCGCGTTCATGCGCACAGCGGATTACGATGATCACACCGTGATCGCGCGTTCAACGGACGGCGGCATGAGTTTCCAGCCCTGGGAGGATTCGACGTTTCAAGGGCACCCGCATTTCGCTTTGCGCCTGCCAGACAGTAACGTCCTGCTCGTCTACGGATATCGTCACAAACCATTCGGCATCCGCGCGCGGATCCTGAATCCCGAGTGCACCGATTTCGCTGCGGCCGAAGAAATGATCATTCGGGATGATGGGCGGAACCGCGACCTCGGATATCCCTGGGCGACCATGACCGCCGATGGCAAGGTGTTAGTCACCTACTACTTCCACGACGAATCCGAAAATCGTCACATCGCCGGAACATTGCTCGCTATAGACAATTGATTGCGAGCCCTGCCGCTAGAACAATACGCGGAAGGTGTTGAATTACTACGACAACAAAAAGCGATTAAGGTCTGCTTCACTCCATAGTACTACTTAGTTAAACTTCCTAATTGTTGCGGATTCTGCAATGTAACATAGGGCCTGTGTCCTCAGGCAATTCAAGTTTCGAGAAGCAACGCGACACCAACATCATGGATTGACCCTTTTTTCTCCTCTCAGGCAATTCAAGAATCATGGAATGACCCTTTCTGCCCCGCCTGGAATGACCCTTTCTGCCCCGCCTGGAATGACCCTTTCTGCCCCGCCGACAGCACCAACACGTTGGCGGACGTTTGAGTTGAGTATACAAAACAGCTAGGACCGTCCCCATATCGCTCCTCCTAATTAGCTTCGGATACGAATTAAGAACCAAGGTAATTGACTGGCTCCAAACAAACCATGCAAACTTGGCAAAAGGCATCTCTTGATCATTAATAATATAGTTCAGCCTTCATCCTTTCGCCTTTAGCCTTCGATTTATCCTCCGTATATTCTCCTCCATCCCCCAAGGTCTCTCAGCAGAGAATAAAACGTCCAAGTATCTCATATACGCTTTTATCATGCTCTTAGTCGGCTGCATAACGCCGTCTGCGATCGCTCAATCTTCGAGTTCCTCCTTGGCACCCGGTGCCCGGCCACTCACCGATGCTGTCTTCAAGGTGACACCGGAACGATTGGAACGAGGAGCGTATCTGGCGGAAGGTCCACTCGCCTGTATTCTTTGCCATTCGAAACGTGATAAGATGCTTCCGGGCTGGCCGATCGTTAAAGGGACAGAGGGAGCTGGACAGGTTATTTTTGAAAACGGCGATACTGTATTAGCCTCACCCAATCTAACGCCGGATGAAGAAAGCGGAGTTGGAACTTGGACGGATGACATGCTGGCCCGCGCGATCCGAGAAGGAGTGGGTCACGATGGCCGGGCGTTGTCGCGATTTATGCCCTACACAGGGTATCAATACCTGTCCGATGAAGATCTTAAATCGATTGTGGTCTTTCTACGGAGCTTGAACCCCGTACGGCATGAAGTGCCTAGAACCAGGATTGGGGAAAGCAAGAAAGATTCGTGGGGCCCCCGTCGTATCCGTATAGGAGCTCCTGTGGCGCATCCTGACATGAGTGATCTGCTGACAAGAGGAATTTACCTGGTCAAGGCGGCCGATTGCCGCTCCTGTCATACAACCCAGCAACCGCGTTCACCGGGAAATTTTGGCGGCGGAGACATCTATCATGAGGATACGGAGTCTCCGGTATTCTCGGGCAACATCACATCACACAACAGTGGTGTCGGATCACTAACGCCAGAGGCCTTCGCTTCCATTATTCGTACTGGAAAAGGAGGTACGCTCGATGGGGAAATGCCCTGGCAGGCTTACAAAAACTCTACGGACGAAGATCTGGCGGCGATGTTGCATTTCTTAAAAACGACCTATCCAATCAACCATACCGTGTTAAATCGTGTTTCACCAAGCTTCTGCGAAGTTTGCGGACAGCGCCACGGATTGGGAGAGATCAATCCCATTCCTCAGCTGGAGTCCTTTGATTCCAGTTATGTTATCCCCTGGGATATTGCTGGTAGCTACACTCAGTTAGGAGGGAGGAGTCAGTTCGACATAAGCAAAATTGAAGATCAGTGGATGATTTCCGCTAACTGGCTGAAGCCAAGCCCGATCATGGCCGCCTCCGAAACGACATTCCACGCCCTAAACTTGAATCGCTACTTTCATTTCGAATTCGACAAAACCGGTGAAGTGACCGGATTTCAAGTAACGACGGGTTTGGATGTAGGACGGTTTAAGCGTGCTAAGAAATAGTTCTGTGTGAAAACTAATAACTATGATGACAACCCCCTTCTTATTTTATCTCCTATCTCCCAACTTCTAATTACCCCATGTTCAAATTCTTCCGATCCATCCGCCAGGGCCTCGTGAACGAAGGCAAAACGTCCAAGTATCTCAAATACGCTCTGGGAGAATTCATACTGGTCGTGCTCGGCATCCTGGTCGCTTTACAGATCAACAACTGGAATGAAAGACGGAAGGGGGAGGAACAACGACTTGTGCTGATCGCAAATTTAAAGGCGGATATGCAGGAGAATTTGGGATTCGTACAGCAAATGATAAAAAGAGGGGAAGAATCGAAGGAATCCTTAGCCACTTTTTTGAAATCTGCCAGAGGTGATAGTTCACAGGTCCCAGTGAATGAGTTGGGAGCCCTTCTTGAACTGGGTTCTCGTCCGTTTCGATTCGAGCTAAATCTTCCTTCATATGAAGTCGCCGTTTCAACCGGCTCATTGGGACTTATCGAAAGCACGGAACTGAATAAGTATTTCATTCAGCTTAGACAAACGGACGCTCAATTGAAGCGGATTACGGACCTTACCAATGAAGTGTTTTTGACAGGGTCGCAGGTTGAACTGCATAAAGAACTGGGAAGTCGCCAGATTTTATATCCGCAAAGGCAAAGCGGGTATGAACAGTTTAGAATAACCGAAGACGAATATCGTGAGTTTATCGCGAGGAAAGACGTGTATGCCACCTACGAGCAAATGGAACGGTTTGTGGGTATCAAACTTGGGCGAATGAAAGACATGAAAGAAATCATGACTCAGGTCCTGGAAACGCTCGAATCCCTGAACTAACTATTCAGCCTTCATCCATCACCTTCAGCCTTTAACTAATGCTCCGCATATTCTCCTCCATCCGCCAAGGCCTGCTCAACGAAGGCAAAACGTCCAAGTATTTTCGGTACGCGATCGGCGAGATCATCCTGGTCGTGGTCGGTATCTTGATTGCACTCCAAGTGAACAATTGGAATATCG
This sequence comes from uncultured Opitutales bacterium, assembly GCA_937920335.1. Lineage (GTDB taxonomy): Bacteria > Verrucomicrobiota > Verrucomicrobiia > Opitutales > UBA2995 > UBA2995. The sequence continues at coordinate 905 of CALGUT010000067.1, read as the reverse complement.
AGCGTGCGGAGGCGAAGCTGGGACAGGAATACATCCATCGATTAATCGAAGATCTGGAGAGAGATATTATTAATATTGATAGTCGGACGGCACTAGCGGAGCTGCGGTTAGGATTTGGGCAGCTCCTGAAAGATGCCGTTTCGGACACTCAGGTAGCGCTCGATAATCGAGGGGAGTTTTTGGCCGCGATTGTATCCGTGGCACGAGTATCTCCGGTCTATCTCAGTAAGGATACGTTTGAAGAATTAAGGTCCACTGGTTACCTAAGATTGCTGGATAGGGAAACCAAATCCGTACTGTTCGAGTATTTCAGCTACTATGACGAACGAGGACTCAATGTGGAGCCCAATAAGATGATGGCACATACGTTTTTGGAAAATGCGTACAAAATAATCAATTTTCAATATACCGATATTCAATTCCCTGTGGCTACCCAACGAATAATTGAAGAGATCAGGGAAATGGAGGTTGATGAATCTCTAGTGGTCGAAACCCTTAATCGTATGCGTGAAAATGAAGACCTGTTGGCCTCCCTTGAAAGCGTTTATCAACAACAACGGAGAGAAATTCGTATCAATGGAAGCATGCGGAGAAGGGCGGAAGATGCGCTGGCTGCGTTGAAGGCTGCGCAGAACTAACACTAATCGATTCGAATCAACGGCTTTATGTTAAACTCATTCAGACTCGCCCCTCAAATTTAACCGAATGATACATTCTCGAGGCCAAAAAACGGGTCAAACGTAGAATCTTTGCATAGTTAATTGTTGATGGCATTACTCACCCTGCTGGGATGACCGATATTAAGAAGAATTTAAAGTGCGACGGACCGAGTTGTTTAGCGTCTTGAGTCGCTTACCTTAGAAACATTTTTCTTTAGCGATGCTCAAACGGGCACAAACTTTTTT
>CALGUT010000066.1 GCA_937920335.1 uncultured Opitutales bacterium | reverse complement strand
GAGTATCAAAGCTGAATGGATGGTTCGCAGTTTGTTAACCCGCTACGCAATTTGGAAAGGTAATGATCGACCACCACCATTGTGGTTAGTGAATGCGGTTTTGGTTCATGGATTGCTATCTGGAAACCCACAGTCGAAGACTCTTCTTCTACGTCGGATCAGTGAAACGGAAACACCTTCGCTTGCTCAGCGTATTCAAAGTTATGATCGAACGACTGACCCAGGGTGGGACTATTTACTGTTCCGTTGGCTAGAGTCCGGTGGTTTGGATTCGCAGACGTTTCAGCGAAGACTCCTTCAGTATTGGGAAAATGGCTACGATTGGACTCAGCTGAATCAATTCTTCAGTTCTCGTTATCCCAATTTGAACGGAGCAGAGTTGGAGCTTCTGTGGAGAACCTATGCGTCAGAGGAATTGTCCTCAGAAGCAGCAGTGTGCCTGACAGAATCTGATTCGCAAAGTGCTCTGGAGGGATTGGCCGAAGTCGAAGTAACCCAATCTGGCCAAATAAAACGCTTAAGGCTCGATACCTGGTACCTTCACCGAGCAAATCCGATTATCGCAGAGTTGCTAAGAGAAAAGCAGTTGAAGTTAGAGGTGCTGGCGATGTCGATACATCCATATTTTTTTAACGCATGTCATTCGCTCAGTGAGGTCTTGATCGCGACATTGGAGAGTGATTTGGATGACTATCAGTTGGCGGTAGAGCGATGGAATCAGGATATGTTGGATGCACAGCAACTTACGTTTGAAACCGATAAACTTCTAGAGGCTTTGTGCCCTTAGTTCTGGGTTCTAAAATGCTTTGATCAGCTGGGACAGATCTACGTTGTCCATAACCATTTCTTTAATGATGGGGATTTTATCAAGGTCTTGAGGTTCAGTCTTTACTGTCATCTTATTGATAGCAGATGCCACTTCATAGCTGTCGCGCTCAACGGAGATGACTGGTATATCAGTCGAGGAGAGCATTTTCAGGATTTTCGGGTGTGGAGAGATGTCACGGGTTAAAATGATGCCAGAAATAAGTCGGGCTCCGGAGATAGTGGCACTTGCGATTGCCCAGAGTAGGATGTCTTCCCGGTCGCCCGGAGTGATGATCAATGTTCCTGGAGAGAGGTAGTCGATGATGTGCTTAGCGGTCATGGCGCCAATTACTACTCGATTGATCCGCTGTTTAGATCCGTGAAGCTGACCGTTTATCCAATAACCTTTAATTTCCTTTGCAATTTGAGAAAGATTGGGAGCACTGAGAATGTTCTTTTTTGGGAGGACTCCGAGTAAAGGGACTCCGAGTCTTTCAAGTCCTTTAGCCGCATAATCCTTAACCATATCCATTTTCTCGGGCCTCACCTTATTGAGAACTGCGCCGACCACTTCGAGGCCTTCTTTATCAAACAACGCCTTGTTAAGAGCTATTTCGTCGACGGGTTTTCCAATGCCACCTTGTGCCACGATAATCACCTTTGCATCCAATAGCTTAGCGACCTTTGCATTGGAAAGGTCAAAAACCGAACCCACGCCAGCGTGTCCGGTACCTTCGATTAGAATACAATCTTTCTCCCACGCGGCGCGATCAAAGGCCGTACATATCTCGTGTATCGTCTTTTCCAAAGTAACATTTGGATTGTCCAGGTAGCGTCGAGTAAAAGTTCCGTCGACTGCGATGGGAGACATAGCGGAAATTGGAGTGGCAACGTCGTAGATAGAATCGAGCAAGAAAGAGTCCTCATCGATATCATGTCCTTGTACCTTTAAGAATCGTTGACCTATTGGCTTGATGAATCCCACTCGGTCAAATTCGTTCTTGAGCGATGCATAAAGACCTAGGCAGATGGTCGTCTTTCCGTCATTCATGCGGGTGGCCGCCACGAAAATACGTTTGGTCTCCTTGTTTGTGGGGCGGGTGAGACGCTTTTCCGCTACCTTACGAGTTTTCGTTTTGGGACTCTTTTGGGGTTCCTGCTTTTCCATAGAATTAAGTGAGTAGTAATTCTCGATCTGTCGCCTGGGCGCCAACAATGACCGTGGTTGCAAATATATCGTGAGCACTAGCGCCTCTCGAGACCTGGGCCGCTGGTTTACTAATTCCAGTCATGATTTGGCCGTAGCCATAACCTCCTGCCAATAGGGTTACCATCTTTGCTGCAATATTGCTTGCGTGAAGGTTCGGAAAAATAAGCACATTCGCCTGTCCGGCAACTCCGCCTTCAGCTGCTTTTTGTTTGGCAGCGTACTTATCGAGTGCGACGTCAGCTTGGATTTCGCCTTCGATTTTTATAGGAAAATCCAGGTGTGCAGATTTTTCCAGAGCCAATTGAGTGGCGACCGCCATTTTAGAAACAGACGGGTCTGATGACCCAACGCTATGTGTACTATAACTGAGCAGTGCTACTCTGGGAGTTTCTCCTGTTAGATGGTAAGCGAGTGAGGCAGAGGAAATAACCATATCTGCAAGCTGTTCGGCATTCGGGTCAGGTAAAACGGCACAGTCCGATAGGAACAGCCCACCATCGATACCAAATTCCTGTTTTTCTTCCAGGTCTAGAATCAAAACACTGGAGGCTGTTTGAACGTTTTCTCGCATAGGGATCGTTCTGAAGAGAGATGGGAGTGCTTCGGACGCCGGAGTTCCTGCTCCGAAAACAAGGCCGTCTGCCTGAGAGTTAGCCAACATCATCGATGCAAAATAGTTGGGCTTTTGGACGGTTTTCAGTGCCATTTCTTCAGTGACTCCCTTGTCCTTTCGTTTCTGGTAGTATTGATCCGCGAAGCCATCCAGCTCTTCACTTCTGAGAGGGTTGATTAAACGGATGCCCTCCAGACTAATATCGAGTCGGAATGCGGTTTCTTTAATCTTCTGTCTTTCACCAATAAGGATAGGAGCTCCGAGACGTTTGGTGGCGAATTGGCGGGCTGCTTGAAGGACACGGTGGTCCATGCCGTCTGGAAAGACAATGCGCTTGGGGTGACGCTGCAGCTGTTGGGTGAGTTTGTTGATAAATCGCATACGGAGGAATTGAGAGAATGGTTAGAGCTAGGCACCGATGAGCCAAGTTCAATAAAAATGAAGCAATTAGTGAACCATTTTTAGGTTCAACTAAGCTGAGGATTGTTCCATGTTATTGATTATACCTATGCCATCCCGTTTTCTGAATGTCCTTGTTGTTTCTTTTTCCACCGTCGGATCGAGG
>CALGUT010000065.1 GCA_937920335.1 uncultured Opitutales bacterium | reverse complement strand
AGGCATGTGATTTGATGGCCGCTAGTAGTTTAACCACCTCTTTCTTGCTGTTCAGGTCCCCGGTATTGAGTCCGTATGACATCATTGTTTCCGAAAGATCGTAGAGTTTTTGCTCATCCGGTTTTTCGTGGACGCGGTAGATCGCGGGAAAATTGTTCCGTCTTAGTTCTCGAGCTACCGCATCGTTTGCGGCCAGCATGAACTCCTCAATGAGTTGGTGGCTTTCGTCGTTTTCGACTCGCTCCATACGATCTGCGAAACCGTTTTCATCGACGTATATTTTTACCTCTGGCATATCGAGGTCTAGGCTGCCCTTCTCAAACCGTTTCCGTCGCAGATTTTCCGCGATGGTCCAGCAAGTACGAATAGCCTTTTGCAGATCCTGAAGCTCATTCTCGGGTAAGTCTTTGAGTGCGCGTCCGGTCGAACCGGTCTGATGCTTGGGTGGTAGCGGCAATTTGCGCGCGGCTTCCAGGTCGTCCTCTTTTAGTAAGGTATATGCCTGTTTGTAAGTGAGGCGCTTGCGACTTCTGATGTATGAGTTGGCGTAGTTTACCTTTCGGATTTTTCCATCCATGGAGAAGGTGAAGAGCACGCTCTTGGTCAGGCGAATAACATCTTCCTTCAAACTGCAAAGTCCGTTCGATAGTTGTTCGGGCAGCATGGGTATCACAGTACCTACCAGATAAGTTGAGTTGCCGCGATTCTTGGCTTCACGGTCAAGTAAAGTTCCTGGCTTTACGTAGGCGCCCACATCTGCGATGTGTACTCCGATCCTTACGTTTTTACCTTCCAGGTATTCGACTGAAATCGCGTCATCGAAGTCCTTTGCGTCATCCGGATCTATCGTGAAGGTGAAGCGTTTGGTAAAGTCTTGGCGACCTTCGAGTTCTTTGTTCTGAACGGTTTCCGAAAATTCCCGAACTTCTTCAAGCACGTCGTAGGGAAAGCTCGGTTCCAGATTAAACTTTCTCAAAACGCCTTTGTATTCAGCGCCTGGAGAAAAAGTCTCTCCGAGTAGTTCGATGAGAGTTCCTTCAGGACTGGTATTCCGATCGGTCCAGGATTCCATTTTGACCAAGACTTTATCCCCGACCTCAGGCATCGGCTTGAGACCTGAATCCTGAGGAGAGTTTACTATGATGTCTTTATGAATGACGGGATTATCAGGAACGACGTACCAGAAATACTGTGCTTTCCGCAAAGTGCCAACCATATTGGGGTTTTTACGATCGACGATTTTGATGACCCGTCCGGTTGTTTCTTTTTCTTTTGAAAGACGACGGCCTCCTTTACCTCGTCCATACAGTCGTTTGGGCGTCGTCATCTTCCGCACAATAACCCGATCACCATGCAGAGCTATGCCGGTGTCTTCGGAACGGATAGGCAGAGGATCCACACGTTTGGTGCCAGGGATATTCTCAGGAATGAGGATGGCGCTTCCGCTTTGGCGAAAGCGGATGATTCCGCTTAGAAGATCGGCGTCGTTGGGCAGGCAATACTTGCCTTTCTTAATTCGAACGACCTGGCCCATAGAAAGGAGGCGTCCGAGTGTGTCTTCTACTTCTGTCCGGAGGAATTTGTTTTTGACCCCCAATGCGGAGGCAATCGCGCCACCACTGAGGGGGACATAATCGGGTGAACCAATTAGTTCTATTATCTGTTTTTTAAATTTCATAAATGATTGAGCTTTTGCTTGGCTAAGCGGGTTTATTGACTCACCTTACCCCGCATGAAAATAGTTCACATCAGTAGTGAACAGGTTCCGTTTATCAAAACCGGAGGTCTGGCCGATGTAGTGGGAGCACTTGCACATCACACTGCAAATCAAGGACATGACGTTGTCACATTCCTTCCACTCTATCGAACGATCCGAGAATCTGAGGCTTTCAAAAAAGCTCAGAAAGTGCATTCCCTTGCGATTAAGGTTGGGGATGAGGTTCTGGTAGGTGAGGTTTATAAACTAAAGTTGGGAAAGCACTTGGATTTGTTTCTCGTCGGTCGCGATGAGTTCTTTGACCGGAGTTATCCTTACGGACCCAAGGACCGGGATTACAGCGACAACGATGCCCGCTTTATTTATTTTTGCAAGGCTGTAGTCGAGACGCTGGTTTTGGAGAATTTTCATGCAGATATTCTGCATTGCCATGATTGGCAGTCAGCGTTGATTCCGATTTTCTCGCGTGTTGCCGAGGCGAAGAAAGGCGTTCAAGTAGGTGCGCGAAGCATTTTGACGATCCACAACATGGCATTTCAGGGAGTGTTCCCCGAGCGATCTTTCCTGCTTACCAATCTGCCTGAGCCGTTTTACAGTATGGATAGTCTCGAGTTCTATGGTCAGGTTAATTTTCTAAAGGGAGGAATTTTCTTCACCGACGCAGTTACTACGGTGAGTCCAACCTACGCAAAGGAAGTTTTAGTACCCGAGTTTGGATGTGGATTAGAAGGGGTGTTGGCTCGTCGGACCGATGGTATTCACGCCATTTTAAACGGAATTGATACAACCGTGTGGAATCCTGCGAAAGATCCGCTGATTCCGGCTCCTTATTCGTTGAAGAAACTGGATGGAAAGGCCGCCAATCGAACTGCTTTGCTGGAACGTGTTGGCCTAAAAGCCAGTGATGAAGTTCCGTTATACGGATCCATTACGCGGCTTACCGACCAAAA
>CALGUT010000064.1 GCA_937920335.1 uncultured Opitutales bacterium | reverse complement strand
CCTTTTACGGTACTCTAATAAAACAAATAGCTTTCCCTAGCGATGCAACCTTCAGGGTTCTGGATCTGGGCGCAGGAACCGGTCTTCTAACTGCGATGCTCCATGAGCGATTCGACAAAGCGGAATTCCTAGTGACGGATATTTCTAACAACATGCTGAAAATCGCTAAGGAGAGATTCGCGGGGAAGCCTCAGATCAAACTCCTCAATAGAGACAATCGAAACCTGACAGAGAATAACTATTTTGATGTGATCATATCGGCATTGTCCCTCCATCACCTGTCTCACCCTGAGAAAGCGCAGGTTTATAAAGATTGTTTCAAGGCTCTCAAACCAAGTGGTAAGTTCATCAACGCTGATCAAGTTCTCGGTACCACTCAAACCGAAGAGCGAATGTTCGAAGAAAGTTGGCGGTCTGAGGTTCAAGCAACCGGGCTTTCCGAAACCTTAATCAAAGAAGCCCAAATCCGGATGAAGGAAGATCGTAACGCACGACTATCGGATCAGTTGGACTGGCTCCAAACAGCCGGTTTCCAACGAGTCGAGTGTTGGTATCAGCGTAACCGATTCAGCGTATTCGGAGGAATAAAAACTGACGATTCCATTTGAAATTTTCTTTCATAATCAGATCATCTTAACAAAACAGAAACTAACCCCGAATATACCTCTAATGAATCAAGATAACCACTCACCTTCTCGCAGACAATTTATCAAAGCAGGAGTCGCTGCATCGACCTTAGCCGCTCTCGGCACACAGCCCTACGCATTCGGAGCTCATCACAAGTCGTCTGATAAGCTCAAAGTTGGCCTCATCGGCTGCGGTGGTCGGGGAACCGGAGCCGCTCAGCAATGTGTGAGTGCGGCGCCTAATGTAGAACTTTACGCGATGGCGGATTTCTTTCCGGACAAGATCGAGGCAGCAGAGAAGAAGTTTAAAGATGGCTGGGGTAATTTCGCACCGATCACGGACAAGATGAATGTCAACGGTGACCGGAAATTTACCGGATTTGATGCCTACAAAGATTTGCTGGCAACCGACATCGATGTTGTGGTCATAGCAACTCAACCGGGGTTCCGCCCCATTCATTTTGAAGCTGCTATCAAAGCCGGGAAACACGTATTCATGGAAAAGCCCGTCGCTGTAGATCCAGTTGGAGCTCGCAAGGTGATCGCGGTTTCAGAATTAGCAAAAGAAAAAAGCCTGACGGTTGTAGCCGGTACTCAAAGACGTCACACGCCCAGTTATATCGAAACCCTTAAACGAATTCATGACGGAGAAATCGGCGAACTACGCGGTGGCGACTGCTACTGGAATTGGGGACAGAAAATTGGACAGAACGCGCAGAATCCCGACTGGTCGGAAATGGAATTTCAGATACGCAATTGGTATTTTCATTGCTGGGGTTCCGGTGACTGCTTGGTCGAACAAGCGATTCATCAGATTGATGTTATGAATTGGGCATTCGGAGGACCTCCCGTTTCAGCACTCGGCATGGGCGGCCTCGAGATTGAACACAATTTCGGCAATATTTACGATCACTTCGCCGTCATCTATGAATATCCCAACGGCGCTCGTGTTTCCGCAATGGCAAGTCAGATCCCAGGATCCACATCCCGCATCGGCCAAAACATTGTAGGCGCAACCGGCAGTTCAAACGGTGAAAGTATTTCTGGAAAGAGGAATTGGAAATATGATGGACCAGCGGTCAATGGTCAGGAGCAGGAACACATCGACTTCATCGACAGTGTTCGTGGCAAAGGCCCTTACCTCAATCACGGCAAACGGATCGCGGAATCGACGTTGACGGCTATAATCGGCCGCATGTCTGCCTACACCGGGCGACTCATCCGCTTTGATTGGGCTCTCAATCGTTCTCAGTTGGACCTGACTCCAGCCAAGTGGAAAATTGGGGACAATCCGATCAAGCCTCGGCCCATTCCTGGTCAAGATCAGTTGGTATAGCCTATTCAGTTGAATTATTTTCAAAGATCCCTTCCGAAAGGTTGGGATCTTTTTTTGCCGATTACCCTATTTTCGTCACTTCACCACTCCGCAACCGAGCCGTCTTCGTGAAACCAGTCGCGGGGACTCCAGGAGAAGTCTTCTTTGTCGCTTTCGATTACCGCCTCTTCATCGATTTCGATTCCCAGTCCAGGTTGATTCGGTAGGCTCAAGTAACCGTCGGTAATATTGAATACGTCCTCGTTCTTCACACAATCGAGTAAATCTCCGGAGGTGTTGTATTGCATTTTTATGGACATTTCCTGAATCACGAAATTTGGCGTACAAGCATCGAGCTGCATCGAACTAGCCAATGCCAACGGCCCCAAGGGACAATGAGGAGCTACTCCGATGTCATAAGCTTCAGCCATCGCTGCGATTTTTCGGCCTTCAAAGATACCACCACAATGGGACAAATCGGGCTGAATCAGATCCACTACCCCTTGGGCTATAAGTTCCTTAAATCCCCAGCGTCCATAAAGCCGTTCGCCGGTGGCGAGCGGAATTGAAGTATGTCGGGCTAACTCGGGTAAGAAGTCCAGATGCTCGGGCAATAACGGTTCCTCATAAAATAGCGGGCGATACGACTCCATTTCCCTAACCAAAGTCTTCGCCATTGACTTGTGCACACGGCCATGGAAATCGATCCCGATCCCGACTTCCGGACCCACCACATCGCGAACGGCCGCCAGGCGTTCAACTGCAGCATCGATTTCCACATAACTACCTATGCGTTCACAGGCACCCACCGCATTCATCTTGATGTTGCGGAATCCCTGTTCCAATCGCCCTTTCGCGTCTTCTGGAGCATTATCGGGATCATCTCCCCCTACCCAGGCATACGCTTTTATCTTATCCCTAAAAGCTCCCCCTAGAAGTTGATACACCGGAATACCCAATGACTTTCCGCGAATATCCCACAGCGCTTGCTCGACTCCAGAGATGGCACTCATCAAAATCGGGCCACCGCGATAAAACGTTCCACGGTACATCAACTGAAACAAATGTTCGATGCGGCAGGGATCCTTTCCGATCAAAAAGCCTTCCAATTCCTTAACCGCAGCAATCGAAGTGTCGGCCCGACTTTCTACGATGGGCTCACCCCATCCGGTGATGCCTTCATCCGTTTCGACCTTCAAGAAGACCCAACGCGGTTTAACCTTATACAGAGTAAGTGAGGTGATTTTCATAGTAATGAGAACGAAGACTGGAAGACCAATCATCCAAACCTAAAACTCCGCCGACGGGAAGCGGAAATAGAGATCAGGGCGTCGGCCAATTTTCCGACTCCGTTCTCGCTACAGAGATATAGGCTTCGATTTCTCGAACGATGTCAGGATTTGAGTCAGCAATGTTATTTGCCTCACCTTCATCTACCAAAAGATCGTAGAGTTCCAGTGGAAGTCCCGGCGCTTGCCGAACAGCCTTCCAGTTTTTCCAGCGGACCGCTTGCTGGAATCCTGCTTCGAAAAATTCCCAATAAAGGAACCGATCGGCCGATTGTGATTCCCCCAGAATCGAAGAGACGACACTTATACCGTCCAAGCCATCCGGAGCCTCTGCACCTCCAAGCTCCGCCACCGTCGGCAGTACGTCCGCAAAATACCACGGAAAGTCATTCGTAGCCCTGGCTTCCACAACACCGGGCCAACGCACGATCATCGGCGTGCGAATACCGCCTTCATAAACATCCCGTTTTCGACCGCGAAGGGTTCCCGAGCTGTCAAAGCGACCTTCCCAACGCTCTGCGGCACCATTGTCGGAACAAAAGAATACGATGGTCTTTTCGTCGATATTCAGATCCTTGAGTCTTTTAAATAATGTCCCCACGTCTCGATCCAACCGTGTGATCATTGCGGCATGAACCTTTTCATCATCCGTCCATGGCATATCCGTGTAGGGCGCTGTATCCGGAATCTCATACTTGCTGTGTGGAACCGTGTAGGGAAGGTAGAGGAAAAAGGTTTTTTCTTGGTGCCTATTCAGAAAATCAAGAGCTCGCGCTGTAAACAAATCGTGAGTATAGGTGCCCTCTTTTCCATCCGCATTTTCTGGAAGGTCATACCGCTCTTTGTTTTCCCAAAGAAAATCCGGATAGTAACTGTGAGCTCGCCGCTGGTTCAGATAACCAAACCATTCATCCCATCCCTGATCATTGGGCTCGCCGGTCGTCCCTGGTTCTCCAAGTCCCCATTTCCCGAATATACCCGTCACGTAGCCGGCACCCTTCATGACCTCAGCCACCGTGAGATCATCAGCATAGAGCGGGACACGCCCATCATTACCAGCCAAACCTTTAACACCGAATTTCCCAAAATTGCCGCGAACAGTCGTATGCCCCGTGTGCAAACCGGTCATCAACACGGATCGAGACGGAGCACACACCGGTGAACCCGCATAGACCTGAGTAAAGCGCATACCTTCCGTCGCCATCTGATCCAGAAACGGCGTCTGGATAACTGTTTGGCCATAAGACCCCAGATCGCCATAGCCCATATCATCAGCCATTATGAAGATTATGTTTGGCTTCGGGGGGATCTGTTGCGTCTTCGGTCTAGAACATCCTTGAAAGAGTACCACCATGATAGTGGCCAAGATTACGATGGGGCGACGTATTCGTATCATAAGGACTAATCTGTAAGATGTTCAGACAACAAAGCAATACCATCATGGATTAGCAGAAGCTTGCCTGTAACGAGACAAGACTGCAGGATCGAGTTTCTTTTCCCATATGAACCGAAAAACGTTTCTCAAAGCGACTTCTTCCGCCATCGCACTTGCCGCACTAGGACCCAGCGCCCAAGCAGCGCTTCCTAACGGAAAACGAAAGACTAACCCCATTGCCCTATCGACCTACTCACTCTGGCGCTTTCGCAATGATGAGCTACGCGATCTACATACCTGCATCAATCTGGCCAGTGAGTTCGGCTTCGATGGAGTCGAGCTACTCCTTTACCAGTTCGAGCAAAACGACCTGCTGTCGAACAGCTATTTGCAGTCGTTAAAATCCCATGCATTTAGGCTCGGTCTCCCGCTCTGCGCGATGTCT
>CALGUT010000063.1 GCA_937920335.1 uncultured Opitutales bacterium | reverse complement strand
AGCACCTAACTCACCTTTACATCGCTCTCTTGCACTTCAAAGTTGAATCCACCCTCTGTTAAAGTTCCGCAACTGGCAGGTTACAGCTGTGAAAACACAACCGCGTTCAAAAAGTATAATCGAGCGAACGTAGCCCGCTTGAACTCAATAACTGACAGAGAGTCATTTAATTCGAAGCCCCCTGCGCTCCGCGTTTGACCACTGCTACAGAATTCCTTTGGATCTCCGCCATTGAGCACGCCACAAACATTAACGCTAAAAAGAGTTGTCGAAAAAAACGATACGCCTGCCGGCAAGACGTTCGATATTTGTATTCAATTATTGATCGTCATATCACTCGTTACGTTTTCGATCGAGACACTCCCCGACCTCAATCCTACTGCCCGAAAGCTCCTTAAAACGATCGAAGTTGTCATGGTGCTCATCTTTACCGGAGAGTACCTGCTGCGACTTATCGTGGCTGACAGAAAACTGAAATTCATATTTAGCTTCTATGGTCTGATCGACCTCTTTGCGATTTTACCATTCTACATCTCGACCGGCATCGATTTAAGATCCATCCGAATATTTCGGATGCTTCGTCTGTTTCGTATTTTCAAGATCCTAAGATACAGCAAGGCCATCAATCGCTTTCACCTGGCGTTTAAGAGTATCAAAGAAGAACTCGTATTGTTCCTGTTTACAGCTGCAATTCTCGTGTTTGTCGCTTCGATTGGCATCTATTATTTTGAAAGCAAAGCGCAACCCGAGCACTTCGCATCGTTCTTTCACTCCCTCTGGTGGTCCATCGTCACACTAACAACTGTAGGATACGGAGACGTCTACCCAATCACAACAGCAGGGAAGGTCTTCGCATCTATCGTCATGTTTATTGGGATCGGTGTAGTTGCGGTTCCATCTGGGCTGATTGCGTCGGCACTCACTCGGATTGTTAGAAGCGACGACGATTAGTACCCCCTATCCGAATACTTATACCTACCACTCCATCAATTTAGATACCCACTGATCTTTCCATGAAATACCTTAAGTCCCTGGTCAACCTGAACGTCTACCAAAGTATCCGTAAAACCAGTCTTACGATATCTGCCTGGCTCTGCACCTTGGGCGGACTGATCGCTGACGTCCTCACGCCCATCGCACCGTTCGCATTCTATTTGTTCCTCCTATCGCTGGCGCTTCTCGTTGTCCTCTCTATCGTTTACGCGATTGGAAAACGAGAGCTACTCGGCGCTTTGATCCTCGCTGGTATTTCCTGTTTCGCAACCGGCGTATTCACACTCATGCAGCAGGGAGAAAAGTCAGAGGAAGTAGGTATACTGGCTGCAACCGTTCCTGGAATTGAAGGACTTCAACAACAACTGGGCATTCTCGAGAGAAAACTCGACGATATCAAAGAGGACACCGAAACCATTGTTCAAAGCACCGCACGTATCGAGTCTCAATCTGAAGAAGTTCTGCAAACGCTGAATACCATTAAAGATGGTATCGGTAACGATGACGGCATCATCAACACACCCTCCTCACCGGAAGACCATTATCATAATGCACGTATCCACGAGCTGGCCGGGGACTACGCAGCCGCCCGACGTTCTTACCTCGAATACTTCAAAAGCGACCTGCCGCAGATCGACCCACACCTTCGGTTTATTTCGTTCCTGAAAATCCAGGAGGGAACAGCAGGGGCCCGTGAAACTTACAATGAACTCACAGCAAGAAGCTCAAGTTCGGTCCCCAACTATACCCGACGACTACTGCTCAACACAGACCGCAGAATTGAAGCGTTGAAGGAATACTTTGCCGAACAGCCGAAGTTCGCCCCCGCCGCCTACCACTTAAGTCTCGAGTATTCAGAGAATCGCCTCGGTAGCCAAACCCTTGCGGATAAACGAGAAGAACTTCAATACCTTAAAGCCTTTCAAGAAGCCGATGAAAACGGTGGATTGCTCCGCTACCTGATTGACCAGGAGTTGGCCGCCGAATGGCGCACCGATGCAGAGGAGCGCCGCCTTTCCCTCGAGAACGGCCAATCCAGCGCCATCCTTGAAAACCCGGTTTCTATGAGCTGGATGGCTCACAACGCCGGTTGGAACGGTAATATACAGATTAGCGAACCCGCACTCGATATCCTTTGGAACATCCAGGGATAAACTGCACCGGTTAGCACCGGAGAAAGTGGCTACAATAATCCCGCAACCGGACAACCCGCGCCTCGCGCCTTCTTTTCACTCCCAAAGTCCCAGAACGACGCCACCATAGAAATTCGCTATATCGACAGCACTGGCGTCGAGCGAGGTCCCTATGAATTTCGGTTCACAGCACAAAAAGAGAGCGACGATGGTAACCGCCGTATCCTGGAGATGACTTCCACCAGTTGGGTCTTGTTGAGAGACTACGACGGATCCACCCTTCTCTATTTTTCTCATTTACTCAGCTACCGCGGAGCGTTGTCAAAAATTGAATACGGGATCAATACCGATACCCCCGACCAAAGCTTTCCGTTTCCAGCATGGAATCAAACTGGCCTCGCCGACATCGACGGCAGCTTCCCCATCTACCAAACCGTCCCCGATGATACTCAATTCGTAACCGTACAACTGACATACAAAAGTGGTGATAAATCTCCTATCGTCAGGTTCGACCGGTAACATTCACCATATCCCTAAACCAGGGCGTAGATAAGCTTTATCACGATCTGCGCCACAGTGATTGTCATGCAAATCTCCGCTTAAAATCGAAGATCACATCACTCTCGCCCAAGGATCACGCCGCTTTCGACTTCTCAGCGCGTTCGCATCGGCATTGTCAAATGACTCTGTTTTCGGATCCCAGCTCAATGGACGGTCGAGCTCCATGGCTATGGCTCCTATGTGCATGACATTGCTGAGCTGGTGAAGCCCTTCGGCCGAATAGGTTGCCTGTTTTCCATTACGGATGATATCGAGAAAGTTCCGGTGCTCGGAAGGCGGCATAGCCCAGATCTTGTTCGTACCCGGATCATACTTACGACGATAGATAGTGAGATCGCTGGCTTCCAATTGTCCTTTCCAGCCGGCATTACCAACCCACCCTTTCGAACCTTCGAAGCGGATGGAAGGTTTGTCTGATTTCACCTGCATCGTGACGCCGTTCGCGTAGGTATAATTCAGCTCGTAGGTCTGAGGAACCGTATTCATCGCGTTAGGCGGTATCTCGCCCCAACCGGAAACAGAAACGGGTGCCGAATCTTCAGCGAAATTTCCTACCTGCGCGGTATCGATGAGATGAGCTCCCCAGTCTGTAAGAGAACCCCCTGAAAAATCTCGAATCTGCCTCCACCCCTGAGCGGTGGTAATACTGGGGGTATAATCCTGATACGGGGCCGGACCGAGCCACATTTCGTAATCCAGATCGTCGGGAACCGGGACAGGGTCTTCTTTCGGGAATATAGGTTTTATCGGCAACCCAACGCTGATGTGCTTCAGCTCACCAATCGCTCCATTCCGAACGGCTTCCGCCATCTTGTGGTAATGAGTGACGGCCCGGTCCTCGAGTCCGGTCGCGAAAACAGCGTCGTAGCGCTCTACCGCTGCCACCAGCTCCTGCCCCTCCGCGATGGTCAATGTTGGTTTCTCACAAAAGACTTTCTTCCCTGCCTGGATCGCCAGGATGGCCATCGTGACATGCCAATGATCGGGCGTAGAAATAACCACGGCATCGATATCTGGTCGTGCAAGCAGCTCACGGAAATCCGCGATTACAGAGCAGGCCTCATCTCCGTTGTGTTCATTAACCACCTTGCGTGCCGCCTCTGCCCGTTCTTTAGACACATCGCACACAGCCACCACCCGGCAGTCGTCCTCCTGCAGAAACGACTTTAAATTGTATCCGAAGCCATGAGTACCCACTCCGATGCAACCGAGAGTAATTTTATTAGAATGCGATTGTTGGCCAAACAAACGCGGCGAGACCACCATCGGTGCCACGCCGGCCGCCAGCATGGATTTTATAAAGGAACGACGACTTGCGTCAGTGGAAATGGGATAAGGTTTCATGGTAACAGTTTGCTAAGCCTTTAAGATTCGAGCGGACGTATCCAGATATTTCTAAATTGAACGGCGCTTGAGTGGCCTTTCAGTCGAAGCGGCAGTTTGGCGGGATGGGCCTTATACACTGTCTCTACGATATGAGCGGTGGCTGCTCGGACGGGTTCCTCAAGATGCACCAAGACTCCATTGTGTAACAAGGTAACTCGGGCCGCGCTAACCAGGGTATCTCCCTCGAATCTGGGGGCTGTAAATACCAGATCGAATGATTGCCACTCCCCCGGTTTGCGGCAGGCGTTTTTAAGTGGCGGAGTTTCGCCGTAGATAGCTGCACACTGACCGTCCGCATAGATCTGCTCCTCGTGCATCGGGTGAGAGTCAAAAATCTGAATCTCGTAAAAACCCATCGGAGCCAATCCATTGTTCCCACGATCAAACAATCTGGAATCCGGATCGTTGGGCACCTTAAATTCGATATGTATCTGGCAATCGCCAAATGCTTGCAAGGTATCCAAAGCTCCTTCTCCGGAAACTAATAGGCCATCTGCTACCGACCACTTATTTTCCGCCCAGGCCCTCAGGTCACTTCCGTCAAACAACACTATCGCGTCATCCGGTGCCTTCGCCATAACCGGATAGGCTTCTACGTGTTGAGGAATAGGACGCTTTGGATCATGTTTTCGATAATCCACCCACGGTAACAGCGGTGTATCATCGTAGCCCACAACCCCGTCAATCGTCACTAACGCAGCAGTCGCTTGAGTAGCCGTTATTAAGGCAATTATGAAACAGTTTACCACAAGGGTCAGATGACTGCGGGTTCTGAAACGATACTCACTCATAATGATGAAGTCAAAAAGTGTGGTTGAAGCCTTACCATCATGAAAGGCCGATACCTAATCTCGTTCAAAAGCAGCTATCTTGGCAAGTTTTCAGTATAAGGCCAACGAGCAGTTGCTATCGACTGAGCGGCCAGGATTGAACACCATGCTTACCAGCCCAATCTTGATAGAGCGTACGTAGCTCCGAAGCTTTCTCAGGATTCGATGCGATGCGATTATCCAGCTCAATGGGATCCGACTTTAGGTTATACAACTCCCAACCTCCCTGGTGAAGTGCAACCAGCTTCCAATCTCCCTGGCGCACTGCACGGTTTCCCTCATGTTCCCAATAATAAACCGGTACTTCCATCCGCGATTCTCCTTTTAATAGCGGCAGGATACTCTGTCCGTCCAACGGATCAAGGGTTACGCCTTCATAGGATTCTGGATAAGAGGCTCCAGCAAGTTCCAGGCAGGTGGGCATCAGGTCGTTAATATGAGCGGTATCAGTAATCCGTTTACCCGGGTTCTTCAGACCTGCTGGCCAGCTCATAACCAATGGAGTGATTATACCGCCCTCATGCTCCCTTGCCTTGTGCATGCGATACGGGGTGTTACTCACGTTGTTCCAAATTCCGTATGCGACATTGCTATCGCGCCCCCCGAGTTCCGCGTCCGGCGTCTTGTTGTAATCGGATTCACAGGCGCCATTGTCAGAGAGGAACATCACAACCGTATTCTCCGCAATCTCCTCTTCTCGCAGGGTATCCATCAAAAGACCTATGTTCTGATCCATACAATCGACCATAGCCGCATAGACCGCCATCTCCATCGCCTCCTGGTCCGGATCTTCAACCGTCTCCCAGTCAGGGTGAACCCCTTCCGACATTTCAAGATGAGCAGGCATCAAGCCGATAGCTTTCTGCTTTTCGAAACGCGCCTTACGGATAGCTGCGTATCCTACCTGATACTTGTCTTTATATTTCTGAATGTCCTCCGGTTTCGCCATGAGCGGAAAGTGTGGAGCCACATAGGCCATATACATAAAGAACGGTTTATTCTTCTCCCGTTTATCCTTAATATAATCGATGGCATACTCCGTAAATGCATCTGTGGAATACCAGGAATCATCGGGATGGACTTGCTCCCCATTCCAAAACACCGGTCGGTCCCAGTACTTGGACGGGTAAAAATAGATTCCTCCTCCATTCGGCACACCATAGAATTGATCAAAGCCCCGATAATCCGGCCACATGGTCCGCTCTCGCGACCCGACGTGCCATTTGCCACTCATAAAGGTTTGATAGCCATGGTCTCTCAATACCTCCGCGATCGTTATGCTCTGGTCATTAATAAAGCCCTGATACTCAGGAAACGTGGACTTGCTCGTATCCATGTGGCCCATACCCGCATCCCATTGATACTGCCCTGTAAGCAGACTGGTTCGTGAAGGGCAGCAACGGGAGGTATTGTAGAAATTCGTAAACAGCGTTCCCTCTCGGGCCATACGATCTAAGTTCGGAGTCTCGATTTCTGATCCAGTGCAGCCAAGGTCTGAATAGCCCATGTCATCGACAAGGATAATGATAATATTGGGACGATCCTGTGCAAACGATGCGCCCAGGCCCATGCACAGATAAGCAAATACTCTTAGAACTACACTTCCAATGATTCGAGTTAACCTGCTCACAGCAAATCCCGAGACTACAATGCCGCTTTATCAGCCCGTCTCAAAAAATAGAATAGCGTTCCGGCGATACCGATCAACACAACCGCGAGTGTTATTAGAATAACTGCTTCCTCATGATCTATGATCGACAAGCCGGCCATTAAGACAGCGATCACAACGAGTGATATCGCAACCATCTTCCCCGGAAGCGTATAGGTCTTCGCCGGTGGAGCTTCGTGAAACGCTTTCTTCGCAGCTTGCGCAGTTTCCCAGCCTGGATTCTCTTTTTTCGTCAATAGTTCCCACACAATGAGAATCACAAACGGGGTTACAATCCCGGATAACAGATCAGCAACCCTGGAGTTCTCAGCAATCCAACCAACGATTGGCTGCAAAAATTCAACACCAGTAAGGAAACCTTCTCTCGCCAACGCAAATTTCACCAAATAAGCAGCTACAAACCCCGCTACCGTTGTAACCCAAACCGCAGTTATTCCTATCTTCTTCGAAAACAACCCCCACACGGTGGGAAGGAATAATGGCACGTAAAGCAAGGTATTAATATCTACGATAAACTTAGTATATCCATAGAGTGGTATCAACAGCGCACCCAGCATAACTACTAGTCCAAGTGCGATGGTAATGATCCTGCCAAAGAATACCAATTGCTTCTCTGTCGCTGTCTTATTGATCATTCGGTGATACGTTTCGGTAAACGCACCTGCAAAAACATTGAGACGAGTCGTCGCCATACTAGCGGTAGCCGAAGCCATTGCAGCGACCATCAACCCGACCATACCTGCTGGCAACACATACTTACAGGCAAGGATGTAAGCCTGCTCGGTATCAACATCCGGATTTATAACGCGAAAAATAAGCGGAGGCATCATCCAGAAGATAGGACTCACCAGATATAATGCACCGATGAGGTAAGCAGCCTTCTTGGCGTCCTTTGCCGTTGGCACGCATACCCAACGTTGCACAAAAGACCAATCGGCCGCGAAAACAAAGAAGTTAACAATCATCCAGCCCACTAAAAACCACCACGAAAAATCGGCTGCCACCGGTGCTAAAAAGCCTTCAGGAGCAGCTGCTTTAAACGCGCCCCAGCCTCCAACTTCGATAAGAATCAGAGGCACAACGAACACGACAGAAACGGTCAGTATCACAAACTGCAATACATCCGTCATCAATACAGCCCAGAGGCCTCCAACAAAGGTAATAACAATAACGATCACACACAATGCGATCGAAGTGAGTGGAACCGACAAATGTCCTGTAGAGGAATCAGCCAGAATGTGGCCCACAGGCAGTGGCATCAACGCACAGACAATCTTTGACAGCGCATACACCGCTCCACCAGTGCTAAATAACGTTAACGATCCCTTAAACCAGGTATAGAACTGTACAATCGAACTACCATAACGGAGCTGTAAGAATTCAGAAGCAGAATCAACCCCCGCTTTTCTCCAAACACCGGCCAACAACCAGCCGACCAATAAAGCGGATACGCCATAACAAAGGTTAATCGCGATGGCGACCGCTCCATACTTATAAGCGATACCTCCCCAGACAACAAACGTTCCCGCCGAAAACATCGTCATGAAGGCAGACAGTCCGGACACCCACCAGGGAGATTGCCCACCTGCCGCGAACATGTCTTTAGAATTTTTCATCTTGCCGGCAAAGACCATACCGGCCCCGACGATGCCGACGATGTAGAGGAGGATTACAAAATAATCTACGGTTTGCATGTCTTTAGATGTTAGTCTGGTAGAATTTGGGGTAGTTATGTGTAATCTTACTGATATTTAAGAACCACCTACTCCATCATGGAAATAGCACTTTCAGTTGGCTCAATGCCGATACCCGGCAAATCTGTAACTTGATAATAACCATTGGAACAGCTAAGTCCTGGTGAAATGAGTCCATCATTTCGATCGAAAATCGAATGTTGAAATTCATGACCAATCACGCCTTCGAGCGCCAAGCTAGCTTGCAAACTTGCGGCCAGAAAAATACCGGAACCGATCGTGGCATGGGGAAGAATAGAGATTCCGCGCGCATGCGCCTCTTTCCCTATTCGGACAAATTCTGTAATCCCAGTATGTCCCATTTCCGGCTGGACGATATGAACTGCATTCACATCGAAACGATAACGAGCATCATAGACTGAACGCCATTCCTCACCCACCCCGATCGGCGTTGATACAGACTGTGCGACCTTGGCCAAACCTGGAATATCCTCGGTCACAATGGGTGCTTCTGCGAACCATAGACCATGGGGTTCCATTTCCCTAATCGCAGCGATGGCTTCATCAGGAGAAAATGCCCAATGCATATCGCAAGCAATGTGGGCATCAGGCCCCAAAGCCTTCCTTAGAGCTATCACCTCCTGGACGATGCCATCGTCCGCCACTGTTCCGGCAAATTTAAAACTATCAAATCCCCGATCCATCCACTCCTGGGCAAACACCACCCGCTCCGCAAGGGTTGGCTTGGGAAGCCCAGAGACATAGCCCTTAATCTTATCCCGGCGGCGACCGCCCAATAGTTCAGCGACTGACTTGCCGGCTTCACGCCCTGCAGCATCCCACAACGCAATGTCAACGGCAGCCAGTGCGTCCATGTAATAACCGCTACCATATCCACGAACTCTCATGAGGTTATAGAGGTCATCGTGAATAGCCATCACGTCAGACGGTTCACGCCCGACTACAAACGCCGCTAACAGATCATCGATAATTGCTGTTGTAGCTCTGGGAACAACAATGCCATAGGTTTCACCCCATCCAACGACCCCTGATTCCGTCTCCACACGAACCAAGACTGAACGATCCACGGTTGGATAAACGGTTTTGTTACCTAAACGGACAAAGTAGCCCTGCTCGTTTGGCTCCTCTCCCTCACGGAGTGCTCCTAAATATGGTTCGTCCCGTGGGACCGTTAAAGTGAATGATTCTACTTTCGTGATACGGCTCATACTTCTACCGCTTTCAGTGATGCGATTTCAAAGAGTCCGGCTAAGGAATCCATTTGAGCATTCAATTCGGCTTCATCATAAGCATCAAAATCCGGCAACGGTGCACGTACGATCGAGTTTGTAAATAGTCCGCGCCGGGTGAGCACGTGCTTCGTCAACCGCATGCGATAGATCAACTGGATAATGAGAAGCGGCAGCGTTTTCATGTACAGATCACGAGCCTGCTCCACGTTGCCATTCTGGAATGCATTCCACATGCGTACATGTAGATCAGTAATCTCGGCAGCGGGCATCGCGCCGATGGCACCTCGATTCATCTCGTCTATCAAGTAACGAGCACCTCCCCCTCCAATCACCCCGATTAGATGCTCAGGAGCACCCTCTAGCAAAGCGCTTATTCTTGGACCGGACGGCAATGCCTCTTCCTTAACATATCGAATCGCGGTCGTGGCGTTTACGATACGTTTGAGTGCATCGGAATCTAATCCGGCACCAACCGGTGCTGGAGCGTTTTGCAAAATAATGTCCATACCTGGAGATTTTTCTATGACCGAGAGTATAAAGCTCAAGGCTCCGGCCTCATCCCCAGCAAAGCGGTTTGGTATTAAAACCATCGCCGCTACAACACCCTTAGATTTCGCGAAAAGAATATTCTCGGCAATGACTTCCGGCTCACCTTTGCCCCCTCCACAGATAACCGGAATGCGGTTTTCAGCGACACGACAAACGACATCCAGCAGTTCGGATTGTTCATCCGTAAAAAGATGGTCATATTCACTGGCCACACCTGGAAACACCAGTCCACTCGCACCAGCATCCACACAGAATTGAGCCACCCTTCCCATGGCTTCGGTATCAATCGAGCCATTATCATTAAAGGGGGTTGGTAATACGGGCAAGATGCCTTGTAGCTTAAGGAGGTTCATTATATAAAAGTTTGGAGATGCTGTATATTAGGATCTAAATCAATCGATCACTAAATCGTTATTGGCACCTAGCGAGAATGGAGCCATTTCAGAATTAGAGTGGATTAACTCACAATTATTTTATTCAATTCTTTTTCATCGAATTCGATACCCAGACCCGGCTTTTCGGGAACCATCGCGTAGCCGGGTTGAAAATCAATGGGCTCTTTAAGAAGCACGTTACCTCTCGAGAGTCCGATATCCGTAGATTCATGAATGTTTCCACCCTCCATGATAACCGCATTCGGAGTCGCGACCGCTAAATGGATGGACGCCGCTACGTAGGGAGGCATGCCCGTACTCACGTGTGGAGACCAAAGCACACCAAAGGTATCAGCAAGGTCCGCAATACGTTTGCACTCGGTAATTCCGGCCGCTCGCCCCACATCTGGATTGATGATATCTGCGCCTTTCTTGAGAAATAGATCTCTAAATTGAAAACGATTGGCATAAGTTTCGCCTACGCAAACCGCGGTGTCCAGCGCCTCAGTCAGAACTGGGTAGTTCAAGGTATCTTCCGGTAGTAAAGCATCTTCAAACCAACCAATATTTCCAAGTTCATCAAGCCTTCGCCCGACTTGAATCGCTTCATGGAGTTTAAAAGCCCCTAACGAATCGATCATCACCTGACCTCTGCTACCTACGGCCTCAGACACTTTTTGTATTTTTTCAAATCCGTCTGAGGCGGATTTATTGAATCCCATCTTTAATGCTGTAAAACCAGCCTCGATTGAAGCATGTGCTCCCTCGGGTGTGCTAGCACTCTGATAGGTGGGTATGCTGTCGCGATACTTTCCGCCGAGCAATCGATACACGGGTACTTCAGCAAACTTTCCAAGTATATCCCACAGTGCGATATCAACTCCTGCAATAGACTCTGTGTAAAATCCAGTTGAGTAACCACGCATCCTTTGAGTGGAGTACATCTTATCCCACAAGGGACCTATGTTCCGCGCGTCCTCTCCAATCAGCACCGGCGCTAACATATCTGTTATTAGCTTCGCATGAACGGTGGGCGCAACCGGTGCGTGCGCCTCTCCCCATCCAACGATACCTTGATTGGTCGATACCTTAACCAGTAGCGTCAATCGTTGTCCTTTGGTTCGCGACGGGAACGAGTGATTTAATCGATCACCGATTCCAGCCCGTCCGGTAGTTGTACCGATGGGGACCATCTCAGTTAACGAGCCAATTGCCTCGTCACTAGCAGGTGTTCTCGTAATGAACGGCTCTACCTTTGTAATTTTGAGAGGACTCGTGCCACGCCTACTTTTATCAAGGTCTACCGCACCCATCTTAGGCAAAGAGGCCACGGAAGCTGCTGCAGCTAACCCACCCCATTTGAGGAAATTGCGTCGAGTATTCATATTGTGGAGATTTCTGGGACAATTTTTAAGACCGTAAAAAGCAAAATTAGAAAAAAAACGGGCTGCCCCCTGTAAGAAAGGCAGCCCGTAATCACTACAAACTAAACTACTAAAAACCGGCTACCTTAAAACGAGAAGGTACTGGTTAGACGGAAGTTGGTCGGATTCATAATCCGTATACTAGATGGAACGTCATCCCCGGAC
>CALGUT010000062.1 GCA_937920335.1 uncultured Opitutales bacterium | reverse complement strand
ATTGCGACCCTAGAAGAACGAGGGCTTTTGGAAAATACCATTGTGGTTGTGACCAGTGACCATGGCATGCCTTTTCCTCGCGCAAAAGCGAGTTTATATGATTGGGGTTCACGACTACCATTGGCGATTCGCTGGCCAGTTGGGATTAATGATCCCGGTCGTGCGATTGAGTCTTTTGTGAATCTAAGTGATATGGCTCCGACCTTCCTGAAAGCAGCCGGTGTAGAAGTGCCGGATATGATGACCGCTCGTAGTCTGTTAGATATTTTCGCTAATGTGGGAGTGACAAATCGGGATGCGGCATATATCGCCATGGAACGCCATGATGGTTGTCGAGCTGGCGGAAAGGGGTATCCCTGCCGAGCCATTCGAACTTCGGATTATATGTATATCCACAATTTTGAGCCGTCGCGTTGGCCATCAGGGTCGCCTGACGCATCAGTTTGTGCACGGTCGATTCCTTACGGGGAAATTGATTCATCACCGACCAAAACCTACATGATGGAGCTTCGAAATACGCACGGGGTTGCGCATCTGGCTGAGCTCAGTTTTGGTATGCGTCCAGCGGAAGAACTCTACGACCTGAAGACCGATCCCGAACAATTGGTAAATCTGGCTGGGAATCAAAACTACAACGTCATTCAAAACTCACTGCGGCGGCAGTTGTTTGATCATTTAAGAGAGACTCAAGATCCTCGTGTCGTCGGTGGAATCGTTGATTGGGATTATTATCCTTACTACGGTAAGGTCAGCACTGAAGGGTGGGCAGTTGCAAAGAAGCCGGACTAAACTAGTTAGCGCTTCTTTGACGACCTGGTCCACCTCCTGGTCTGCGCCTTTCAGGCAACGGGGCGTTTGGATCGTAATCTGGATTAACGATTGGAAGCTGTGCGTTAACAGATGTTAACCGGTCATCCATCATCGCGATTAACTGGTTAAGTTTGCTCGGAACAGAGGCAGCCAAGTCGTTTTGCTCCCCCAAGTCTTCGGCAAGATTGAAAAGCTTATAGGAATTTTTCTCCCAGTCTTTAATCAATTTGTAGTTGTCCGCAATGATTGCGGTGGTCGGTCTCGCGGCGGCTGACCTCCCATAATGGGGGGAGTGAAAAAGCAGTGAGCTTACATGACGGTCCAACTTTTCTGTTTTACCACTCAATATCCCCGCCAGGCTAGAGCCGTCGACTTTACTTGGAACTGGTATGCCCGCCCACTCGCAAAAAGTAGGGAAGAGATCACAACCGGTAACGGATTCGCTACTGTAGCTGTTTTTCGGAATTCCCGGCCCTGTGACTATTAATGGCACGCGTATCCCCCCTTCGTAGAGAGTGGATTTACCTAAGGCGAGCGGTGCATTGTTTAGGGTGTTGATTTGACCCGCCATCCCGCCATTGTCCGAAAGAAAGATCACGTAGGTATTATCGGCTATGTCCAGTTCGTCAATTTCATCCATCAGAGTGCCAATGCTCTGATCTAGGTCCCAGGTCATTCCGGCAAATTCTGGATTGTGATGACGTTCGCCGGCGGGCAGCTTTTCAAACATTCTTTTTGACTTTCCCAAGGTGGCTACAGGGCTGTGTACCGAATAGTGAAAGAGTTGCACGTAAAAAGGCCGACCGGCTTTCACGTTGGTTCTCATGAAATCCATGGCGCGCTCGTTGAGGCCAAATACGTCTTTGGGGTTTTCAGGAGGCTCTGATGCAGGAGTTTCATTGGAAGTCGTTCCATCGTGCACATCAAAGCCATGTTGACCGGGGTTCCCCTGTCCCAAGTGCCATTTGCCGAAGTAAGCGCTGGCATAACCTGCAGTTTTGAGTGCTTCGGCGATAGTCGTCTCGTATTCTGGGAATTCGCGGAGCTGGGTCGGGGAACGCATTTTGTGGGCGTTTGTGCTAGTTCCAGGCCCCGGAGTTGTTATGTGAATTTCCGCCGGAGTCTTTCCAGTGATTACCGCTGCTCGGCTTGGGGTGCACATTGCTGCAGGAGCGTAGGCAGCAGAAAATCGCATTCCCTGGGCAGCGAGTATTTCCAGGTAAGGCGTGCGGTAGTAGTCGCTCTTGGTTCTTGGGTCTCCCGGGATCATTTCCACGGAGGTTCCTGTCCAGCCCATGTCATCAGCGAATATGAATACGAAATTGGGTTTGCTAGCTGAGCCTGCTGTGACAGATGGAAGACTGGCGGACGATATAGTTTCTTGGACTTGTCCTCCTGATCGGTTTCCACGCTGCCCTTGTGGTGGTTGCGCATTGCTGGCTTCATCTTCGCTTATGACTCCGTCTCCGTTGGCGTCCAATTGGGTAAAGCGTTCCGGCGGACCCGTAAACTCATTCTCAGTTATCTGATTGTCTCCATTCGTATCGAAACGATTGAACAAACGATTGCCGCCTTGTCCTTGTCCTCGTGCTGTTCCACCTTGTCTGGGCTGTTGTTGGCCCATCACTAGATTTTGAGAATTAGACAGGAGTGGGGTTGCCGAGATTTTACGAAATAGGTCCTCCAGTTTTTCATTCTTTAGGGGCATTTCGGAGCGGTTATGATCAGCGGAATCGCTGAGTTTGTTTCCAGATGCCTGTGTAACAAGGAAAGTTACGAGAAGTAGAGTAAGAAGCGTTTTCATGGAGTAAACGTTTGTAGTTTAGGGTACACAGCCGAGCAAGGAATCAATTAGGCATACGATCATAGCTTTCCTAAGGTTACATATTTCGATAAAATCTATTAGACCTTGTCCTTATGATTCTCCAAATTGATCGTCGATGACGGGATCTTACTTGCTCAATTTTTCTTTGTATAAATTTTTGTTGGCTTTTTTTGCGGCTTCAGGTTTGCAAGCCAAGCTGCATCCTCGATTGGGCAAATGGCGGGTCGATGTTGGACTCGGTAACAACGACGTTCAGTATGCGGTCATAGGTACTGCTCATGAAATCCCATCTCGACTAACGGGTTGTAGATGGTTGGGTATCTTTATCGATCTGCAAAGGCAGACTCGTGTTGGGCAGGAGAAATGTAGCTACTGGATTTCAAGAAATGCCCAAGTCGGGGAATACGAATTCGAGTTTTGGGGTCCGTGCCTTAAATAACGTTCTAAATACTTATGATACCCATGTTACTCGGAAGTAATCTTATTGGCATTGCGAGGACGCAATGGCGCTACCAACCGGTTTGCAAGCAGGCAGGGCAAGAGAATCTCTGCCGTGTCGCGTTCGTTTTTCTAATTCTCCTTTCAGTCGGTTGCCTTCAACCCCTGAGGGCAACAGGCTCACCCAACATCCTTCTTATTGCGATCGACGATCTCAACGATTGGGTAGGGCATTTGGGCGGTCATCCGCAGGCGAAGACACCCAGCATAGATCGCTTAGCAGGGAAGGGCGTATCCTTTACCAAGGCCTACTGTAACGCACCACTATGCAATCCATCCCGCGCGAGTTTGTTTTCGGGTGTTTTACCTTCGAATTCGGGAATCTATGGCAATGGCGAGCAGATGCGAGATAAGCTACCGAATGTGATTACCTTGATGCAATATCTCCGCAAGCAAGGAGGCTATTCTGTACAAGGTGGTGGTAAGACTTTTCATGGAACCGGTCCTTACGATCCTGCTTCTTGGGATTACTACAATCGTCCGACTGTAAAGCGAGCTGTTGGCAAACGGGACGTAGGATTGGCGAAAGGTGCCTGGG
>CALGUT010000061.1 GCA_937920335.1 uncultured Opitutales bacterium | reverse complement strand
CCTGGAAACACAATTGACTGGATTGGCTTAAACCCATTCTGGGGTGTCGTAATACTTAATACACTGCATCTATACCCCATTGTCTACCTGAACACCGTCGCCGCTCTCGCAAACATAGACCCTAATCTAGAGGAAGCAGCTTCAAACCTTGGGGCCAAGGGACTCAAAAAATTTCGTGCCATCACGCTGCCACTTATCCGACCCGGACTGTTTGCAGGAGGTACTATCGTATTTATTTGGTCATTCACGGAGCTTGGGGTTCCTTTGATTTTCGATTACTCTCGAGTTACCTCCGTTCAGATTTACTACGGCATAAAAGACATAGGAGGCAGCCCTTTTCCTTATGCACTGGTTGCGGTGATGCTACTCAGTTCAATCCTTATCTACATTCTGGGAAAAGGAATATTTGGCAGAAGCAGCCATGCGATGATGGCTAAAGCAACTCACGCATCAGGTCCCAATAAGCTGGGATTCCGTGGTACTGCCATTTGCTGGCTTGGATTTATGGCGGTAATCGCTTTCGCCACCCTTCCCCACGTTGGAGTCGTTATCTTATCTTTAGCCCCCGACTGGTATGCATCTGTCCTGCCGAGCCAATGGACGCTCAGTAACTACGAACTGGCGCTTGGCCATTCATTGACCGTTTCCTCAATTTCCAACAGTTTAAAGTATGCTTCTCTTGCCACTGTCATAGACGTCATACTAGGCATTTGTATCGCATATGTATTGGTAAGGTCCAAGATTATAGGCAGGGGCCTCCTAGATGCGCTCGCAATGCTGCCCCTTGCAGTACCTGGTCTGGTATTGGCCTTCGGATACCTAGCAATGAGCCAAGAGGGTAAACTCTTCCATTTTTTAAACCCTATAGAAAATCCAGTATTCTTGTTAGTCGTAGCATACGCTGTTCGCAGACTCCCTTACATCGTAAGAAGCGCCGTAGCAGGATTTGAACAATCGAGTGAAGCCTATGAAGAAGCAGCCCAGAACCTCGGCTGCCATCCGGCAAAATCGATTCTAAAAATTACAATCCCACTCATTACGGCTAACCTCTTGGCTGGAGCACTTTTGTGCTTTTCCTTCGCCATGCTTGAAGTCTCAGATTCTCTGATTTTAGCACAAAAGCAGGCGTTTTACCCAATAACCAAGGCCATCTACGAATTATTCCAGCTCTTGGGAGATGGACGGTTTGTAGCTGCAGCCCTCGGAGTATGG
Organism: uncultured Opitutales bacterium; assembly: GCA_937920335.1. Classification (GTDB taxonomy): domain Bacteria; phylum Verrucomicrobiota; class Verrucomicrobiia; order Opitutales; family UBA2995; genus UBA2995. Next base: position 2,334 of record CALGUT010000061.1, on the reverse strand, counting down.
GCGATGGCGTTTCTAGCGGTGTGTATAATTGGAGCCAGCATACTCCTAGGAAACAAACTCGGAGCTATTTTTAGAGTCTGAGAAATCTAAATCTTTCTTGTTCATCAAAGAAACTACCGATAAAAAACAAGACCATGTACCCAGACTTAGAAATCCTCGTTGAAAGATATCCACAGCTCGCAGAGCTGAAAGAAGAAGTTGAGTTGGCATACGATATTCTCGCCTCCTGCTACCACAATGGAAGCAAGGTTCTACTCTGCGGAAATGGTGGAAGTGCATCTGACTCTGATCACATTGCAGGAGAGCTACTCAAAGGCTTCAGAAGCAAACGAAGGATCGAAGGTGCGGAAAAAGACAGATTGGGCGAAGAACTCGCCTCGCAACTTCAAGGATCACTTCCGGCGATTCCGCTCCCTTCGCTTTCCGCGGTTAATACTGCATTTATAAATGACTGTGATCCCGACTATGTCTATGCCCAGTTAACCTATGGTCTCGGAAAACCAGGAGATGTTCTCATTGCCATTAGTACTTCCGGAAATTCTCCGAACGTCGTACATGCCGCTGAAGTAGCCAAAGCAAACGGAATGAAAGTCATAAGCCTAACCGGTCGAACCGGAGGCAAACTAAAAGGATTATCCGATTCCTGTCTAAATGTGCCTGAAGATGAGACCTTCAAGATACAAGAGCTACACCTGCCCATTTATCACTGCCTTTGCCTCATGCTGGAGACCAAGTTCTTTGGCTAACCTTACTTAAAGAAGACCTAGGTCGCTACAAAAGACCTCCAGGTTTCCCCCCTCAAATAGGTGTCCCTCTATCCCTGCAGCTTTCGCCGCAGCTATATCCGATGGTTTATCACCAATAAGGAAGGACTCGTCTTTTAGAATCGGCCATTCACTCAGTCCACGTAAAATCATTCCCGGATTCGGTTTTCTAAAGAAACAGGGTTTTGCGTATCGCTTTATCGTGCCCTCTGGATGATTCGGACTGTAATAATAACCATCAATATGCGCCCCCACCTTCCTGAACTCTATTTGAATCCATTTCATAAAATCGTGGAACTCTAATTCAGAATAGTAGCCCCTAGCAACGCCGGCCTGATTTGTTACCGCCAATACGTAGTAACCCTTTTCATTAAAATGTCTGACGACTTCCAACGCTCCAGGAACCAAATCAAAGCGGTCGGAGCTCGCTACGTAACCATGGTTTACGTTGATCACTCCATCGCGATCCAGAAAAACCGCGGGGCGACCTTCCCAATCAGGAATCTGCGTTTGAGCGAGTTCTAAAGTCTCAGGGATACCAATATCGATAAAGAAACCTTCATACTTCACTCCATACAGATCACCAGTCGCAGCAAGATTCGGAAAATAATCATTCTCAATGGAGAATTTTCCATCTGGGAATGACTGGACAGCCGTTCGTGCCATACAATAAACCCCACCATTTATCCAGCCGGGACCGTTTCTCGTCTTGTCTTGAAAAGAAGAAATCTTTGAGCCTTCGATTTCAGTAGCCCCATATCTCGATACATCTTCAACCCGGCGCAACGCCATCAACACACCGTCCCCACTTTGGACAGAATATCGACTGAGAAAGTCACTGAAGTTGAAGTCGAAGAGAGTATCCCCGTTTAACATCAGGAAATGGTCGTCCAGAAGCGGCATCGCATACTTTACGCAGCCTCCCGTCCCAAGAGGTTCCTGCTCATGGCTATAAGAGATTCGAACCCCTAGGCTTGATCCATCTCCGAGTGTCTCGACAACACTTTCGCCTAAATGCCCAACACAAACGACAAAATCACTGATACCAAAACGACGAAGATTCTCGATCAGGTAGGCTAGGAATGGCTTTCCCGAAACTGGTAATATGGGTTTCGGGCAATCTTTAGCGAGACCGCCTAAACGTGTTCCCAAACCTCCAGCCAATATGACCGCTTGCTTCAAATTCTCCTTCACCGGTCAAGACAGGTTCCCGTCCAAGAGTAGGCACCTTCCTTCGTGAAATGGAATGGCATCACATTCCCATCCGATTTGCTTAACGCGCGGGCAACTTTCACTTTCAGCAGAGGATCAACGATGAACATGATGAATCCGCCACCCCCGGCTCCTGATACTTTTCCACTCGTCGCCCCGGCAGCAAGAGCCACTTTGAAAGCATTCTCGAGGGACTCATTCGATATGGAATTCGCAATCTTCTTCTTCGATTCCCAACCCTTTCTCAAATCGTCGGCGATACCCTTTAGATTCCCCTTAAGGAGATGTTCTTTTATCTTAACCGCTCCATCTTTAAGTCTGTGAGTCGCATCCAAGGCGCCTTCTTCCTGTTTCTCAA
>CALGUT010000060.1 GCA_937920335.1 uncultured Opitutales bacterium | reverse complement strand
GTCGAACAATGACATCTCCTCAACAATACGGTCTCGTTTTTCCTGAATGGTCATAAGTCTCTGTGTCGAAGAAATCGAATGGACCTTTTATCTGAGCGCAAGGTTACTTTTGAGTATATTCAAACGGATATCTATTCGCCTCTTAACAATGCGTCGGCAACTCCGTAGCGAAGGCTGTGGTAGCAGTGGTAGAAACGAGTCACTCCAGCCCATTGGCCGAGAGTAATCAAAGCAAGCAGCGTTACCGGGAATACATCCGCTCGATTCGCTGGCAACTTGGGGACTTGAAGGCGCTGATTCAGATCGTAGCTCGCTGTTTCCTCAAAAACGGACTGAAGATCGTCTATACTCAAATAGGGACTACTTTCCTCGAGGGATGTTCCTTTTCGGTGTGCGAGCAGGGCCCGACAGGTCACGTAGGTACCGCCCGCACCGACTACCAATGCTTTCTCTGGATCTTTCATGTTCAAGCTAAGCCGTGAGACTTTTTCATTCACGGTGTGTATAACGGCTGCTTTTTCTCTTTTAAGAAGCGGTTGGGTGGGGTCGGCTACGTGCTGTTCGAGAAGGCGGACGCCTCCGAGTGGCAGGCTTTCTGCAAATTGGATAGTTCGGTTCTGGATGTAAATACACTCTACGCTGCCGCCACCCATATCAAAGATCATGACTTCCTGTTGATCCGCGAGCTTTGGATCTGTTAACACACCTCGTCCGATTAATTGGGCCTCTTCCTCGCCAGAAATCACATCGATGTGCTTTCCTGTTTCAGCAAATACCCGTTCCTTAAAGACATCCCGGTTAGTCGCATCGCGAACGGCACTGGTCGCGACCAATCTTGTGAAGTCTGGATCAAAGACCTGCATCTCCTCGTAGAGCTCACCAATCACTTTTACTCCAGCTTCCATGCTCTCTTCGGTGAGCGCTGGCTGGTTTTGGCTAATGCCTTTGCTAATGCGGGTCTCACTGGTTCTTTCACCCAATGCAACCAGACCAGTGGCTGTTTGTTCTACGACTAGCATTTTTAGCGTATTGCTACCGATATCCAGTGCAGCGGCTCGTTTACCTAGCGAATGAGTCATGGATCTATAGTTCGAACGTTGAGGGTGCTATTACGACTACGAATTCACCTTTTTGAGATCGTTGTTTGACTGATTCAATGACCTTTTCGGCAGGGCCAGTGAAAATCGTTTCATGAAGTTTGGTGAGTTCTCTGGCAACACAAAGTACACGGTCGGATCCGAGTACCTCATTGAAATCATTTAGAAACTTTAGGATACGGTGATTCGACTCGAAGACGATCTGGGTTCTTTGGGAATCCTTTATATCACTGAAGAACCGCTTTCTCGCTGCTGATTTTGCTGGAAGAAACCCCACGTAACAAAACGAATCTGACGGCAGTCCAGAAGCAGACAAAGCGGCCATTGCTGCGGAGGGACCGGGAATGGGTGAGACGGGTAACTCACGTTTACGGCATTCTCTGACAACGCGAAATCCTGGGTCGCTTAACGCGGGGGTTCCCGCATCTGTGATGAGCGCGATCGAGGTTCCGCTTTCAATCTTATCAGCCAATTGAGTGGCCTGTTGGATTTCGTTGTGTTCGTGGTAGCTTACGAGCGGTTTCCGTATCTCAAAGTGCTTCAATAGCTTCCCTGATGTCCGGGTGTCTTCACAGGCGATTAGATCGCAATGTTTAAGGATGTCGACGGCTCGGAATGACAAGTCTCCCAAGTTACCGATGGGAGTTGCTACTAGATAAAGACCTGCGTCGAGTGGGGTGTTATCCCCGTCACTCTGTGTCATGGCTGGGCTGAATCAAGCTCCAGGATTACCGACACCAGGTAGTTGGTTTTCCCAATTGGCCGGGCGGCTCCAAGGGATGGACGTATCGTAAGGACTCTTTTCCTTACAACCGGAAAACATAAGAAGGCCGGTGCCGACGACGATGAAAGCTAGTATAATTCGGACGATTTTCATGGTTCTTAAGACTATTCTAAGTGTGCCGTGTCACCGACTTGGATATCTGGTACACTTAAACTACTACCAGTGTTGGTAGAGGAAAGTATCTGGGCAATACTGAAATCATTGGTGATTTGAGTAAGACTAACGAGAGCGACGGTTTGTTGGTCCCGTCGAATGGTAAGAGTCTGTCCTTCGGCTGCACCGAGTTTGCGGCCGTAACTTAAAATCGCAAACGAACCATCGGGGCCGATTCGCATGACTTCTCCGACGGGTAGCTTCGTAACCTGAGCAATCGACGGCCGAGGTATATCTAGGATGTGCCCGCCTGCGTTGATATTTGCTGATTCAAGCGTGTTTCTAAGGGATGTATTTTCGGCTTCGAGCTGCAGCAGTCTGGATTGGAGTTGGTTTTGTTCTTCCCGCCAATTTTGAGGAGGGAGAGCTGCTTTCAATTCGTAAATCTGACGCTGAAGATCGCGATTGGTCGCATTTATTTCAGATATCTTGTTTTCTGCTTCTATTGTTTCTGCTTCGGTCTCTTCGGTTTTGGTGATGAGCGTGTCGTACTGGGCCTTATAATCGTCTCTTGTCATGGTCGCTTCATTTGCGATTTCGATTTGGGCGAGACGCTGCTTGTCCGCCTCGAGCACACGCGACTTTAGAGAGGCAGTTTCGAAGATCTTTTCCTGAAGCGCACTTCGCGATTGGCTCAGATTGTCCGACAATTTCTGTTTTTGAGTCCTGATCTGGAAGAATATCACTCCCGAAATAATCACCGCAGTGAGGCAAATGCCGCGCAGTGCTAGAGAGATATACATAGGTTCCTGTTACCTATTCCAAATTAGGGACAGCCGAATTCGGATCGAGGTCCCGTTCCAGATTGATCAATACCGCGGGACGAATTTGCCGCCAGATGTTCGAGGATCTTGTAAATAAGTTCGGTTTCTTCCGGCTGTTGAATGGCCTCGGCGATTGTCTCGGATGAAAACAGTTTACCCTGTTGTTTCTCTAAGTAAGCGACTACTGATTTTTGGAGATCGAGGATTCCAGCTGCTGCCTTCTTGCCAGCTTCGACTCCTGGCTGGTGGTAAGCATTCACGTTTACCAGCGACGCATAGAGCCCAACGGCTCGTTCGTAGAGTGCGATAAGCATGCCCACTGTAAAAGGAATAAGTTCCTTTACGGTGATCGAGATCGATTGACGCCCATTCTCATGGAGTGCTGATCGAGTCCCAAGCAAGAATCCTTTGAGGTAGTCGCCCGCAGTAATACCGTCTTCAACCTCGAGTTCCGGTTCGTCCCGGTCTTTTAGGACTTCAATGAAGGTAACAAAGAAATTATGAACGCCTTCGCGTAGCTGCTGGATGTAGGCATGTTGATCCGTGGAGCCTTTATTGCCGTAGACTGCGATTCCCTGATTCACAACGTTGCCATCCAGGTCGAATTCTTTACCGAGCGACTCCATGATGAGTTGCTGGAGGTACTTGGAGAACAGTTGAAGGCGGTCTTTGTAGGGAAGGATGACCATGTCCTTACTGCCTTTTCCATCGGTTGCGTAGTACCACATCAAAGCGAGGAGGGCAGCTGGGTTCGAGGTTGTTTCAGTTGCTCGAGTAAGTGCGTCCATCGTCTTGGCGCCGGCGAGCATTTGGTCTATATCGATACCTTGCAACGCTGCCGGTATTAATCCGACTGCTGCAAGCTCGCTGGTGCGGCCTCCAACCCAATCCCACATAGGGAATCGCTCTAGCCAGTTTTGGTCTACCGCTACTTTATCGAGCTTCGAATCTTTACCAGTGATCGCAATTGCATGTTTCGAAAAGTCCAGATCGGCTTCCTGGTAGGCGCGTTGCGCCTCAAGCATTCCGTTCCTGGTTTCTGGAGTGCCACCTGATTTAGAGATGACGACACACAGGGTTTGGCCGAGTTCTGAGCTCAGATTCGCTAGCGTGCGATCAATGCCGTCCGGGTCGGTGTTGTCGAAAAAGTAGAGTGCGAGTTGATCGCCATCCGGGTCACCAAGCGCTTCAGCTACGAACTGGGGGCCCAAGGCAGATCCGCCGATTCCTATGACGAGGCAGTTTTGGAAGGACCCAGTCTGGCCTTCGATTTCAGCCGTGTGAATCTTCGCTACATAGCTCTTGATAGCTGCCAGTGTTTCGCTGATCTCATTCGAGATACTTCCAGTTGGAGCCAGTTCAGGGTCTCGTAGCCAATAGTGCCCGACCATCCGATTTTCATCCGGATTTGCGATTGCGCCTTTTTCGAGTGCATCCATGGCTTTGTAGGCTTCTTGAATGCGTGATTCCATGGACGAAAGGTAATCGTCCGAAAAATCCATACGACTGATATCGATCGCGAATCCTAGTTCAGGATGGTCGTAGTGAAACTGTTTAAATCGTGACCAACTCATTGCGAAGTTCGTTTAGTGTGCGTTTGTAGGTAGAATTTAATTACAGATCCTTGTCAGTCACTGCACCATAAGAAGCGGAAGTGACCGTCTTGGCGTATTTAGCGAGAATACCTCGTTTGACGGGAGAACCAGAGGGTTGAAAGTTCTCAAGGCGACTTTCGAGTTCCTCGTCTGATATAAGTAGTTGGATCGTGTTTCGCTTGGCATCGATCTCGATTTCGTCGCCGTCTTTAACCACTCCAATTGGGCCACCTAAAGCGGCTTCAGGTGTGATGTGACCCACGTCGAATCCGTGGCTACCGCCTGAAAAACGACCATCGGTAATCAAAGCGACATCCATGATTAATCCCCGACCAGCAACTGCTGAAGTGGGAGATAGCATTTCACGCATTCCTGGTCCGCCTACGGGACCCTCATTTCGAATGACGACTACGTTTCCTTTTTCGACATCACCCCTGAGGATTCCCTGGAGAGCATCTTCTTCTCCTTCGTAAACCTTTGCAGTTCCTTTGAAATAGAGACCTTCTTTGCCGGTAATCTTTCCAACAGCTCCTGTAGGGGCCAAGTTGCCCTTGAGGATACGGAGGTGGCTTTGGGCTTTGATGGGGTTATCAAAATCACGGACGATATCTTGTCCTTCTGGATAGGGTTTAACATCTGCCAGCGTTTCAGCCATCGTGAGGCCGGAAACTGTGAGGCAATCGCCGTGAAGCATTCCGCGGTCGAGGAGCATTTTCATGAGTGGTCGAATCCCGCCGATCTTGATGAGTTCGGACATGGTGACGCGGCCAAATGGTTTTACGTCACAGAGTAGGGGAACGCGTTCACCAATCTTAGCAAAATCATCGATGCTGAGTTCTACGTCAGCTGAGTGGGCTATTGCGAGTAGGTGAAGGACCAAATTGGTTGAACCACCCAATGCAATACAAGTGACAATGGCATTTTCAAAAGCCTTACGCGTAAGGATATCACGGGGTTTGATATCCTTTTTAATGAGATTGAGTACCGCAACACCCGCGTCGTAACTATCCATCTTCTTGGCATCC
>CALGUT010000059.1 GCA_937920335.1 uncultured Opitutales bacterium | reverse complement strand
TAACTCTTACGAAACTGGGGATCAATAGCCAATAGCTCGATCACCCCTGATGCTTTACCGACACCGTCCTCCAATAACTCCCAATAGATAACACAATCATCCAAACCACGAAAAAACCGCTCGTTGAATATTTCTATATCAGCGAACCCTTCCCCGCTTTTCGTTAAAGCGATCCACACATCCTGATAAACGCTTCGGACCTCATACCATTGAGGACTCGGCGTCAGATCTGGTAATACGATTCCGTTATGACAAAATGTATTTGAGTTCGGATGATCGCCATAATCGCCACCATGCGCGAATGAAGAGATCTTCTCGGGTGTGTTCTCAAAAATAGTAAAATCGAAACTCGCAACGCAGTGATCCTTCCATTCACCGCTCCTGATGGAGTCGACAGAACTTACATACTTCGAGAAAATGCTCACCTCACGAATCGATCCCGCAAACAGTCCATCGGTTGAATTGAAACGGTCACTGAAATAGTCAGGGCAGGCACCCACGACAAACGGTGATTCAGTGGATAAGGGAGCCCCCGACTGAGCAGCATAAGCCGGCTCATCGCTGTCGATTTGCATGAACATTCGACTGCCGTCATACGCACAAAGCAGATCATGTTCGGAATCCAACCACTCAGAAGATACTTCCTTTCGAAGGATTACGCTCTCAGAGGCCCTTACGTAAAACTCGATGAAGTTACCATCCTCAACGAGGCGAATACCATAACTCCCCTGCCCTTTTGAAACAAGAGGACTGACACCCAAATTCAACGAAGGCGTAAACCGTACATAGAGAGTGAACCCAACTCCCAAATCAAAATCTGACTCTGAGGAAATCCATCCCTTTCCATCCCTCAGGCCAATCTCAGCTGATAGCTCGCCGACAACATGCATCCATCGATCCTGGTTTGTAACATCGCAAACACGATTCGGTTTTAATACCTCGGTTACCAGACCCTGGTCTTTCCAATCCCAGATGAATCCGCCTTGCAGATAAGGCTCCTTGCGAATGAGATCCCAATACTCGCCGAGATTGCCACAGCTATTGCCCATCGCATGCGAATATTCACACAGGATTGCGGGTTTTCGCTGGCCAAGCGGAAGCTCCTTTTGCCTTTCCGCATAAGCACGCAGCTTATCGATCGGTGTATACATTTCGGAAAACATATCCGTGTAGGGCAAGTTGCTCGCCCGATCGTAATGCACCGGCCGCGATGGATCGCGCGCCTTGATCCAGGCAGAAGCCTTCTTGAAATTTTCTCCGGTCCCTGACTCATTCCCCATCGACCAGATTACGACACAGCAGTGATTCTTGTCTCGTTCGACCATCGAACGAATCCGGTCAAGGTGCGCTTCATACCACGCGGGGTCCTCCGCTAACGGATTCACATCCCAACCCATGCCATGAGACTCAATATTCGCCTCATCAATAACGTAGAAACCCAATTCATCACATAATTCATAGAACCAGTATTCATTGGGGTAATGAGATGTCCGCACCGCATTAATATTGGTGCGCTTCATCAATTCCAGCTCAGCCCGTACATACGGTTTCGTAACCGTGTGACCAGTCACCGGATGATGGTCATGACGGTTGATCCCCTTAAACAAAACCGCCTTCCCGTTTATGAGTATTTGACCGTTTTTAAGTTCTGATGAGCGAAAGCCAAGCCGCTCGGAATAATGGATCTCCTGATGCTCCCACTGAAGCGAGAGCATCAAAGAGTACAAATCAGGAATCTCCGCAGACCACGCACGCACGTCTTCAATCGGATCAAATTCCAGGACTGACTCACCGGTCTCTCCAGCAGACACCTCACCTTTACTAATCGCCACCTGTATTTCATGCCCTTCTGGACCAAGCAATCGGCAGCGTAACGAGAATGACTTCTCTTCTTTGGCATAATTGGCGATGCGCGCAGATAGCGTCAGCTTCCCTGTTGAATAGTCACTCCGATCAAGGTCCGCGTTCACACAGTAATCTTGAAGATCCAACTCGCCAGCCGTCCAAAGATAAACGCTGCGAAATATCCCGGACAGTCGCCACATGTCTTGATCTTCCAAATAGGAGCCGTCGCAGTATTGATAAACTTCCACAGCAATCAGATTTCTACCGTCATTCACGAACTCCGTGACATCGAATTCTGCCGGCGTGCGGCTATCTTGGGAGTAGCCGATCAGCTCACCATTCACCCAAAGCCGAAACGCACTGTCTACTCCATCGAAGACCAAAAACATACGACGCCCCTTCATACTCTCAGGAACTATGAAACTACGCCGGTAAGATCCGACCGGATTCCGATGTCTCTCAGGAAAATTCGTATAATATCCAGGCGGTGTTTCCATCACCTTCGGCGGAGCTGGCTCGAACGGGTAAGTCACATTCGTGTAGAGCGGAACGCCATAGCCCTGGAGCTGCCAATTCGATGGCACACACATCATCGGCCACATCGAATCATCAAAATCCGTCTTATAAAAATCTACTGGCCGATCGGCCGGACAACCAGTGTAAGAAAACTTCCATTCACCATCGAGCGAAAGACACCAGGGCGAGCTTCGTTTGTCCCCAACCAAAGCCTCCTCCTTATTCGGGAAAGCCATTTTTGTGCAGTGAGCAGGCAACTTATTAATCCGAAACACCGAGGGAGTTTCAAGAAAGCTGAGCTCAGGCCTGCGCGGTTTGATGGGTGAAGTCATTGAAGATCAGTACGCTGGATCGTTACCTAGAAAACCTTTTGTTCAATCAAAAATTAAACTGTTTCAGCGAATTACTGCTTTCATTGACAAAACTGCAACCGTCTTCAAGAAACCAAACACAGACAACTAAATACACCCTCAAGAGAGTTATCGATGAGTTCAAAAAAAGCAGATAAACGCCCCACTATTTACGATCTTGCGAAACTAGCAGGAGTATCTCCTGGGACGGTAAGTCGCGTCCTGAATAACAAAGACAAGGTTAAGGCTCAGACTCGGGAACGGGTGCTGCAGGCCGCTCAAGAACTGGGATTGAAACCTCAAGCGTCAATTAGGCAACGGCAGGTGGCGCTGGTATCAGAGCCGAGTACCACCATCCGCCTGAACGGCTACACCGGTATTCTTCACTCCCATATCGCGTACGCCCTCTCCGGATTGAATATCGGCATCCTCGTACCGCAAAACCCAGAGAAAGACTTAAAAAACTACTTTCTGGACGGCATCATCGCCATTTCTTTTTCCGATGAACTTCGCGGTATCTTAAGGTCTTTGGAAGAAAGAACTCCGGTTGTTTATCTCGATCAGTACCGACCAGACCGAGGACAGTATCGCGTGAGGTCCGATCACTACCAATCTGGTCGCCTTGCTGCAGAACATTTTATCGCAAAGGGCAAAAAGCGACTCGCTTTCATGTCAGGAAATTATCCTGCTGGTCAGGAGCGCGCCAAAGGATTCACCGATGCGATCCTGGAGGCAGGACTCAATCTGGACGATTGCAAAATTTGCCTGACGGAGAACCCCGTTCCTTATGCAACGACAATAACCCGCATTGTCAGAGCCAAGTCGGATAGCCTTTACGTTCCTGGCTCAAGCCTCGAGGTCGTACGAGCTCTCCACGTTATCCAGTTCGTAATGGGCCTCCAGGTACCCGAAGATATTTCGGTGATTGGAGGTGAAAATCTGGGTGTAACCGAATTTCTGAATCCACCGATAACTACCATTGAAGCTCCCTTAAAAGAGATTGCAGATATGTCCGTAGAAATGATCCACGACCTGATGGATGGCAAACAACTGGAGAAAAGGACAGTCGACTTTCCAGTACGATTAATAGAACGTGATTCTGTTCTTTAGCCAGACCTTCAATTAATATCAATTACCCTCCTTTTTTTGAGCGAACAGCCCCAGCTCGCAATTCCCGCTAATTCGAAACCACAGAAGTGGGTTATGATGGCAATCTTTGCCCTCATATGGGCAGGTCTCAGTTTGACGGAACAGGTATCAATTCACCTATTAGGCCCAACTGTTAAACAATTTACCAATAGCGCGTTTGTTCTTTCGCTGGTCCTCTTCCTGAATCCTGCCTTCGGCTTCATCGCTCAACCATTAGTCGGAATTTTGAGTGATAAGATTTGGACACCCGTCGGCCGCCGGGCATTTTTTCTAATCACATGCGCTCCGTTTGTTGCGATATGCCTTTGGCTTGTTCCGGAAGCTCGTGCCCTTTGGCATATCGTAGTATTAGTTCTTATTTACCAATTCTTTCAAGATGTACTTTGGGGATCCGACCACCCCTTGGTCGCAGATCTATTTCCTCCCAAGCAGCGCCTATTTGTCGTCAGCCTACTCCTCGTAACGGGCCAATTAGCTTCTTGGATATTCCTTAAGTTCGGGATGACTCTATTCGAATCAGGTGAACTCTATAAAATAATCGCCGTTGTCCAAGTAGTGCTCGTAAGCGGCCTGGCTTTTTTCCTGAACGAGAAACCGGTGAAACAAATTGAACGGCCCAAGCTGACCATCAAACGCTACGTATCGGATATTTGGACACATCCTGCTCTAAGAAAATTTGCGATCCTAAATTTCACGATGGCGATGGTGCTAAACCTCGCTGTCAATGGCGGATTTCTACCCATTTTTGCGAAAGAAAACCTCGGAGCCAGTCAGGCTGAATATGGAGCGAGCTGGTCGGCAGCCGCTCTGGCACCTTTCTTCCTCTCAATTCCCATGGCTCTCATAATCGAAAGATATATATCCAAAAGATGGGCGCTAACTGGAGGGTTTATCATGATGACCCTCGCACTGGCGATCGGGTGGCTCTCTCAAACCATGACACATTTCTATTGGATGGCCCTGACATGGGGATTTGGCTACATGCTCGTGACAGTTACCTATAAGCCTTTTCTCACTGAATACATCCCTAGTGATATTATCGGTCAGGTCAGTGGGGCAATAAACATCTGCTACGGCCTTGGAAGGTCAGTCGCTATTCTAATGGCCGGCCTGACGATTCAGTATATGTTCGGTAACAACTACCGTTTCATCTTTCCGCTGGGGATGGTCATGGCGATCATATCGATCTGGGTTTCACTATCCATTCCAGACCTTCGCTACCACGCGAGGAAACGCGGTGAATCTGAATAATCGGACTAACGCTTGTCCGCGACGTATAACATGTAAGTAGCACGTTTCGCTCTTTCATGAACCTTCACAGGCACCACGCTCACTTTAAACCCTGCTTTATTGAGTTGGATTTCAAACTTGGGATCAGCACCCGCAGACCAAAACACGGCCCTTCCACTCGGCTTGAGAGCATCCTTAATAAAATGAACTCCCATGTAGGAAAATTGCTCCGTATTTTTTTTGGTAACCATGCCGATGGGGCCGTTATCCACGTCCAACAATATCACATCGTAGGTATTTTCTTGGGTCTTCTTGATTACCTTTGT
>CALGUT010000058.1 GCA_937920335.1 uncultured Opitutales bacterium | reverse complement strand
GGATTTCGATAGCCATAAAGTCCACGATCCTTGTATTCTACCTTTCAAGGGAAAGTTCTACCTTTATTACAAGGGAGAGCAAATGGGTGAGGAAATTACCTGGGGTGGTTTTAGATCAGCCCGTGTTATTCGTCACAATTCCTATACTCAGGGCGCAAAATAGGGATGAACCTTTAATTGCCCCAGTTATAGATTTATCGAATTTTTTTGAACAGGCCGCTGTGTAAACGGCTTCATTAATAGTCACCTTAAAAAACATGAAGCTCTCAAATAAAGGAATGACCCGCCGTCAGTTTTTGACGGGAGCCACAGCCGCAACTACAGCCACATTAATGGGGATTCGTGGTGCGGACGCAGCTCCAACTGAAAATAGTGGTTTGAGAATTACCGATCTCAAAATCGTGCTGTCTGCTCCTCCGCGAGATGGAGGTTGGAACTGGATCTTTCTTAAGATCGAGACGGATGCTGGTATTCATGGTTGGGGGGAAGCCAGTTTGCAGGAAAAGGATGCGGGAGTGATCGCAGAGATCGAAACCTTTAAGAAGTTTCTAATTGGGAAGGACCCATTTCAAATTGAGCATATATGGGCCTCGCTTCACCGGCGCGTGACATGGACAGGTGGGGCGGTGACGATGAGCGCCATGAGTGCTATCGATTTGGCATTGTGGGATATAAAGGGAAAAGCTCTTGGGGTACCCGTTTACGAGCTCTTTGGCGGCAAAGTTCGCGACAAGGTAAAGCTCTATGCGAATGGCTGGTTCAATGGAAGCACACCGGAGGAATTGGCTCGCGATGCTAAAGCAACGGCAGCTAAAGGCTACAAGGCTATGAAGCTGTATCCATTTGGAGGGCCTCAGGTTGCCACCCCGGAGCGAATACAGTTAGGAGTGGATCGCGTTGCCGCGGTAAGGGAAGCGGTAGGCCCGAATGTCGAGGTAGGTGTGGATATTCGCAACGCACTCAATATCTGGGGTGCCCGTCGGGTAGCCCAGAAACTGGAGCCCTTCGATCTCATGTTTATGGAGGAGCCGATTCTCTATGATAACTCTGCGACGCTTGTTGAGCTGGCGCGTGAGACCAGCGTTCCTATCGCCGTGGGCGAACGTCTGTATACTCGTTGGGAGTTTCGCGAGGTGCTGGAGAAGAATGCGGTGGATATCATTCAGCCTGACATTTGCCACGCCGGTGGCATATCTGAGCTGAAGAAGATCGCGGCGATGGCGGAGACGTACTACGTCACTCTCGCACCGCACAATTCCAATGGACCGATCTCAACGGTCGCGAGTCTGCATCTGGATATGATGATCAACAACTGCTTCATGCAGGAGTTGATCTTGCGTTTCCTCGACCGATACAACGAAGTTCTAACCGAGCCTCTTGTTGTCGAAGATGGTTACTGCACGCCGCCCGCTGGTCCCGGTTGGGGAACGGAGCTACGGGAAGATGTTTTGGCTAAGTACCCTCCAAAGGAATATAATCCGGTGAGCTCGGGTGATGTGTTCTGATTAAGCCTTATTCAATTGAGTCTTCTAGTGCTCCGATACAATTCCTCTTCCTTCCATTGTATGACTTTTGCTTCTAAAAGTTCGGAGTTCCGATTCCGTTTTACTGATTGAGCTT
>CALGUT010000057.1 GCA_937920335.1 uncultured Opitutales bacterium | reverse complement strand
ATGGAGGAAGTCGTCCACGAAGCGATCGTTCTCTACATTCTCCCAGAAACTTATGGGTTTTTCTACCAGATTCTGGACCGGTTTGAGCATCAAGAATGCCGCCTGCAGAAACTCTGCCGGGACGTTTCCAACCGTATCAACAAACTGATCGACATCGAAATAGTTCGGATCCGACCACAGACTAATTAAGCCCTGCTTGTCGGTGTAATCAATTCCACTGGCCAGAAGTATCAAATTTTTCACTACGTCTTGATGCAGCGCTGTGAACATCGTACTCAATGCGCCACCCATACAATAGCCAAGTAAGGTGGCTTTATCGGCACCCGTTCGCTCGCAGAGATAGTCGACCGCATTCGCTATGTAGCCATTTACATAGTCATCACAACTCAGGAAGCGATCGGATTCACTGGGAACCCCCCAATCAATGATATAGGTATCGAACCCGGCATCGACGAAGTTAGCCACCACGCTTCTCCCCTCCTTGAGATCGACGATGTAGGTCCGATTTACCAGGGCGAACACAAAGAGCACAGGCGTCTTGTACTTAACCTCTCCTTTGTCGATGTAGCGATACATCTTCAGCTTATCCTCCTCATACACCACTTCCTTCGGTGTCACTCCCTTGCGCACCTGTTGCGCTTTATCGTAGAGCGAAGGCAAACTGGAAAGTCTGCGAAAGTTGGCAAACGACTCTTCAACCAAAGACTTCTGCCAATCGAAAATATTGAATGATCCTTCTGTTAAATTACTCATAGTACTTATCCTTTTGCCTTACGGGGTTTCGGTTTGGCTGCAGCCTTCTTGGTCACAGTTTTTTTCTTAGGAGCCGTAGCCTTTTTTGCGGCTGAAACTTTCTTTGCCGGTGCAGGTTTTGCAGCGGACGGCCTTTTCACGGGTGCGGCCTTCATCGCTTTCTCTATTTCAGCCAAACGCTTCATCACCTCTCTTTGGTATTTAGTGACTGACTTGGCTGCGTCCGACTGCGCACCATCCAGATTGGATTGCATCGCCTCCAACCGGGATTGCATGGCGTCAAGATGGTCGAGGAGTCGGCGTTCGACATGCTGAACCGACGCCAACACACCCTGAATATCATCCTTGCTCGCACTCCCCATAGCCTGATGCACCTTATTGGTGCTGTCTTTGGTCATCTTTTGCCATTGCACCGAATTATTTAGGGTCTCCCGCATCATCTCCATAAACTCGGGAGTACGCATATACTCTTCCCAGGTTTGCGAGACTGCTCTAAGAACGCCATTACGCATCTTTTTTATCTCCTCGGTAGGAGGGTTCTGGGGCGAGTATTCGCTCCATACCTTGCCCATACCGGACATAGAATTCATCCACATTTTCTGAAACGCGGCAGCCTGCTTTAGTGATTCTTTGAATTTCTCTTCCATCGATCTTGGGGATTAAATAGTTCAGCCTTTGTAGCGGACTCCAGTTGTCGCCTGGAGCCCGCCCGAAAGCTTGGTTAGGATTAACAGAGTTCTAGCGCTAGAGCGACGGATTGCCCGCCACCGATACAGAGCGAAGCGATACCTCTGGATTTTCCATGCGTTTTCAGTGCATGTATCAAAGTAGTCACTACGCGGGTTCCACTGGCACCCACAGGATGTCCCATACAAACGGCACCTCCGTGGACATTCACCTTATCATGCGGTATGTTAAGATCTTTCATGGCCGCCATCGGCACCACCGAGAAGGCTTCATTGATCTCAAAGAGATCAACATCTGCCGGCGTCCAATTGAGTTTCTTCATCAGCTTCGCTATGGCCTGAATAGGAGCCAACGTAAACCACTCTGGTTCGAGAGCGTGCTGCGAGTAACCGAGTATACGCGCTTCCGGTTTGATACCGTCTTCCTGCGCCTTAGCAGCAGAAAGTACTACGATAGCGGAAGCACCGTCATTGATGCTTGAGGCATTACCTGCGGTCACGGTACCATCCCGACCAAAAGCAGGGCGTAGCTTAACAAACTTGGCTTCGTTGAACCGGGCTGGCTCTTCGTCTTTATCGACGACCGTCACATTTCCCTTTCGATCTACGATCTCATAAGGAACGATCTCCGACTTGAAATAGCCCTTCTCTGCCGCTTGCTGCGCACGCTTATAGCTCTCTATCGCATAGGTGTCCTGATCTTCACGACTAAACTCGTACTTAGCAGCCGCCTTGTCACCACAAGTTCCCATGTGAGTACCATCGAACGCATCTAACAATGCGTCACGCAGCATGGAGTCATAAATCTCTCCATTGCCCAAGCGGTACCCCGTTCGCGCACTTTCTAATAAGTAAGGTGCTCGTGACATGTTTTCGATACCACCTGCAAGGACTGCGTCATTGTCTTCACTTTGTATCGACTGAGCAGCCAACATGATCGCCTTCATACCGGAACCGCAAAGCATATTAATCGTAGTTGCAGGTACTCCATTTCCGAGACCTGCCCCGATTGCTATTTGCCGGGCAGCATTGGGTTTCAGGCCACCACTCAGGATGTTGCCCATGATTACTTCGTTGATATCCGCTCCTTGAATACCAGCACGTTCCACCGCAGCTCTCACAGCAGCTACTCCGAGCTCCACAGCGGAGACATCGGCGAAGGCACTGCAAAAGCTACCCAGAGGTGTGCGAACACTGCCTGCTAAAAATACTTCTGATTTCATAGTAAGATTTTAAGTTCACCCCTACGGCAAACTTCAGAATGTTTTGGCGGTAGTTTTTTCTACAAGTTCTGTCCAGGAAGCCATCATCTTGCTATTGGTATCCAATACGGTTTGCGCATTAGACCGCATAGCTCCCAATGATGATTCCATCAGATCCTGAACCCGTGATTGTCCGTCTTCGAAACTACTGGCCTGACATACACCCATAGCCTTATTAAAGAGCTCCGTGCTTTGGCTCATGTTGTCTTGAAATACCTTGAATATCTCTTCCATTTTTTTTCGGGTTTCGGGGAATACTCCACCGGTCATTTTTTCAATTTTGTCCTTAAGCTCGTCCGGTGTTCCTACCTGATTGAGCATGTTCTTCCAGAGTTCCAGTGATTCTTCCTGTAGCTGAATGCCATTTTTAAGCGCTTCTTCATAGAGCTTGATCGCATCCTTCATGAGGTCTTGGGCAGAATCGGAAGCTGTCGCTTTTGTCGCTTTTTTTGTCGTCATTGCCTTATGGGTTTTGGTTCATTCTTTTTAGTCAGGAATGAGCCCTTCAGAAGGTTGTCCACGCACTTTTAACTGCACACTAGACAACACGCCCTATGACTTATCCCTGTGATAGGTACGCCCCTCTCGAGGCATACTGCAATCAACTCACAACCGATAGTAAGTCAAACTTTTTTGTGCATTTGCGTTAATATCTTAAATCAAACCTTCCTTGCTTGATTTTTGCCGGATATTATCGGTGCTATTCCCCTATTAATCGATA
>CALGUT010000056.1 GCA_937920335.1 uncultured Opitutales bacterium | reverse complement strand
TCCCAAAGGAAGTGTTGAGCAACCAGAACTTTGGAGTCCAACGTCTCGAGAGACTTTCCTGCAAAGAACGCGGCTGGGAAATTATCATTGTCACTCAGGTTAAACGCGTCCGCTGTGAAATCAACGAATTCTCCAGTGAGGTGATTCCAGCCGGTGTAGGGTGCATTTTTCGGAGACCGATTCCGTTGATCACCGAAGGGAACCGCTCCAATATTAACGCCAGATAAATCACTCAGGGAATTAATGTTGAGGAAGTTGATGTCGTTACCTACCGGGAGTTCGAAAATACTACCGGTCCGCAGGTGAGCCCGATTAAACTCGCCATTAGATGCTTCAAGATTTCCGTCGGAAAGGGAGTCTACGATAACCTGTGGATCCACTTTGTCCCGGGAATAGGCTTGCCGTGCACGCAGCTCCCGTTGTTGATAGAGCCCAGTGAGTTTCAGATTTCCGAGTATCTTTGTAATGATGCTACTTTCATCGAGGAAGTCTTCTGCATGTAAGTCGATGAATGCTTGGTAGCGTTCTGACTCCCGAAAGGAATCGAATTGATTGCCTTGCCAGAATGAGGAGACGACTGGCCGACCGAAATTCGGATTGGGAATCCAAGGACTGTCAGGCTGGCCATCTGTAGTGGCGATGAGGAATCTGTTCGGGTCGATATAAATACTTCTTGCTTCTCTGCCCTGCAAAGGATTTTGAGAGCTTCCTTGCCAGTCTTGTCTGTAGAGGGAAACATCGAATCCTATCTTGTTATCCCACCAAGTTCCTTCGAGTGAAGCCTGGAAGATGTCCCAGTTAGCATTCTGCTGGTAGGTTCCACCGTGATAAAGATGTTTTTGGTAGTCGAAAATGCTGCGGTCCAAAATCTGGGATCCAAGAAAACCACCGACATAAAAGCCTGCAGTACCAGGCTCAACTGGCGCACCGTTTGGGTGAAAACCGGTCCGGCGGATAGTTTCTTCGCGGACAAGCGGTTGTAGCAATCCAACTTCGCCTCGGATGGGGTCACCGTCGGGAAAATTGCGAGTTCCGAGAATTCGCGTTGGGCCACCGGCATAGGGTGCAGCTTGCGAAGTACTGTAATAGTTTGCGTGTCCAATTGATGTTCCTGGCGACTGAAAGGTCATCCACCATCTGCCTAACTGACCCGGAACGAAAGCTCCTGGTGTCCAAAATATTCCTGCGCCTTCTTTGGGATTATTTACGATGGGCTTTCCATTATCGATCCAGGGAGTGATGCCATCGTTGGGGGGAGTTTGGTCCGGATTGGCGCTATGACGGTCTCCGTCTTCGAAGCTCGCGCGGAAGCGAATATTTTCAGTTATCTTCCAAAGTAGAGAAAGATAGATTCTCTCGTCCTCCATAAAAGCTTCTTCCTGCTCATATTTTCTATCTTCCGCGAGGCCAGCCACCAGAATGGAAAGTTTGTCTTCTAAAATAACATGGTTGTAGCGGAAAGAACCCCTTGCGGTACCGTGTTCGTCTGTTTCGAATTTTACCCGACCATTGGAACCGAACAAGTTCGCCTGAATGGTTGAGTGGTTCACAATACCTCCAGGACTGCCGATACCAAAGAGCGCGGAATTTGCGCCCCGCTGCACAGCAATACGGTCGACGTTAAACGTGTCAAACGGGACGTCCGATAAAAAATAGTTCCTCGTTAAGTCAGCCTCGGCGAGTCCTCGAACACGCGTTGTTCCTCCTTGTTGCCGATCTAGTTCCCCTTCAGGGATTGGACTTCCCGCTGTTGACTGGTATCCGGAAAAGTTTCCGTTCGGACCGGAGATTTCCGTATTGGGTGTAAACAACAGAACATCTGCAATATTAGTGGACGCGGTATCTTCGAGAAATTCCTGATTAATCACCGAGATCGAAGCAGCGATGTCGCGAAGGTTGGTGTTAAGTCGAGTTCCAGCCAAGGTGGACGTTGCACTGTAACCAATGTCAGCCGATGCATCCACTTGGAAGGGGGAGAGCTCGAAGACGCTTTCTTCATCTTCTGCGTTCTGTGCCATCAATCCGCCTGCCTGGTATAAGGCGATGGGAAGCAGCCATAGTAGTTTATAGTATTTCTTCATAATTATTTGAGTTACTCGGGATGAGCCGATGGGTTGGGTAACTTGAAGTTAGGATTTTGTAATTTCTGTTTGAGTTGTAGTTTGTGGAGCCACCGTTTTACGGGTGACTAGCGGCAAATATCTAGTTCTTATTATCGCCGCGAAAATGTGTGAGATCGTTGTGAGTCTTAGGGGTGATAGGGAAGCTAGAGTGCTTCAGCGGTTGTTTAGCGAAAAAAGAGAGGTTAAAATACAGTTTTCTAATGTATAAAGGGTAAAATAAAGGGCGCAGTCTTCCACTAGAATTGTGGTTTTCTGTAAAGCACTGTAAAATTTTCAATTCTGGGGGATTCAGTTCGCTATGGCTGAGGAAAATTATAGCCCGGGATCCGCCATTTGTAATCAGGGTCGATGTAGGGTTCGTCGTCCTCCCGGCCCTCCATTAATTCTATCTTTTTCTGGAGCAATTCGGCGAAGTTTTCTCCGTAAATAAAGGTGGTTTCGCCAACCCCGGATTTCAGCATCCATTCCGTTGTTGCGGATTGGGTGTGTTCTAACAGGGCGATCGCGTTGGCTTTTTCATCCAGGATGATCTCCCGGGTCAGGTTTCGCGCCGATGTTCGGGTTGATTCATCAGTTGCTTCCAGGTAGGTGTGAACGCCCTCGATCCACCCGGCGATGTTGCGCTGCGTCTGATACCAACTACGAAGACCGACTAAACGGTCGTAGGTGTGTGTATAGACTGAATGTGCGGGAGAGCTCTTCTCCGAAGCGTCGCGTCGGGCTTTAGTCAGGTCTACGGCGCTTTGAATCTGCGAGTAAACGTTATCGGTGATCGCATGACGGCACTTGCTTGCATAGTCCGGCGTGCAAAAGTCGAAATTGATTTCTCGACGGAAGTCGACACGGACAAAGTTGTTGGCACTACCGAGATGGAAGTCCTCGTAGTAGGCACGGTCTTCTTCACTCAGCGCCTCGACGTTGGGCACAAATGGTCTGACTAGTACCCGGTACCAGGTGCCCCACATGGACAGAACGCTCACCGGAGGCGGGTAAAAGCGATAGGCTTCGTCTGCAAAGTTCCAGATACTGATGAGATGTTCAGCTTCTTCTTCCCCGACCCAGGTTTTGGCCCGCTGAAAAAGCAGGGCATTAAAATCCACTTCAGGATCATTCTGAAAGGCGCGGAGCACCTCCTGGTTGATGTTGTAGGGAGCGATCTTGGTGTCCATCGTCCCAGTCAGGCCCACGGTGTGCGAGAAACCTTGATGATGAACGGCTTTGAGACGTTCGAAAAGCAGCTTGGGGTAAATGGGGGCCAGTATTGGTTCCTGGTTCCAGAAGGCACCCGCACTAAAGTAAAGGTGTCCGTTGGAACCCTTTGTTTCCAGGCTTTTTCGGGCCGTGCTCTCGTGTTCAGAACACTGGTTGAACATGCCGCAGTAATTAAAGTCGCCAGCCCAATCGTATTTGGGGTGTTTATAGCCTAAATCAAAACCCTTGGCCACGAGTGAATTCACTTCGAGGTCGATGCCTTCTTCGATCGATTCACGCAGGTAGTCGTCTTCAACCCAGAACATTTCGCTCCTCAGGATGGAAAAGAAGTTCGGGTTGATGCGACGGCCGGTGTCTCGCAGGTTCTTTAGGAAGCGGATTATGTTGTCGGTGGCGGCTTTGGCGATGGCGTCGTCGTCTTTGAACTCACGAATGACATAGCCGCCGCCATTGCGACCCACGTAAAGAGAGCTCGTATATTCGAAGCCTGCTCCGCTGTCGTTCGACCACACGGCCATATAGTCAATGTTGGGAGCTGCCGTCAGGATCTTCTCCAGCATTTCAGCGTAGTGCTCTAAAACGACGGGGTGTGCGGTTGTCAGGTTGTAGCGTGGACGGAAGCTTCTCAAGGGATGGTCTACGCGGGCGCCACGCAGCATCGGGTAACGCTCCAAAAGTTCATCGGGCACACTGCGGGGCTCGTAGGCCAGGATTCCCGCTCGTAACCCATATTTTTCGGCAAGCTGAGCGGAGTTTTTGAGTTTGTTCAGATTCGCTTGTAAGTAGTCGTAGGGGTAGATGCCTTTGTTCAGTTTACTGTAGACGAACTGATCCAATGCCGGGCAGTAAGTGTAGAATCGATACAGCAATTCATCTGGGGCTGCATGTTCGTAAGGAAACGTTGCAGCGAGCCCGTTCACTTCGACATGAGTGAATCCCAGGCGTGCCATTTCGCGGATGTGTTCTTCGGCATCAAACCCCTTGGCAGTGCGGGCATGGTTATTGAGTAGGGAATCCCAGGCTGGACGAAGGTGCTTGAAAGCTGCTTTAAGCAGGCGCCCTTTCGTGAAGGTCTCTATGTCTTCCATTAACCAGTCGTCAGTGAGCTGGCTTACGAGTCGAAACAGAAACCAGGTGTGTGATACGTAGATCTCGATGACGCCACCTGGTTGGATCCTGAGGAATCGCCACTCCTTTTGATCGCCAGTTGGTATCTGGTAGGCTGAGGCTTCATCGTCACTCAATACTCCAATTCGAATGGTCGGGTCATCGATTGCTGTTTTGGGGGCGGTTGAAATGGGGGTGTCCGGTGATGTGAACGGTATCAGCCATTCGGCGACGGTAGTTTCCACCGGAATAGTCGGGTGAAGTATCGTTACGGATTTTGCCTCCTTTAGAAGCTCTTTAACGTTCATGGAAAATTAGTCGGTATTAGATTGGTGGATACTGTGTTTGCCTGCAGTCAGTGAGGTGAGTCTGGTCGGTGGGTCTTCTGATCCTGACCAAAGGATTTCGACGGACTCTGCCACAGTTGCTTTTCCCAGGCCGATATGAACGGAAACCATTTGTTGTTTACCCGAGTGGCCGTAGGGGCCGAGGACTTGCCGGATTTGTGTGACAGGTGGAGTGTCAGGATCTCCGTCTATATCTGCGGTCACGCGAACCAAGGTTCCGAATGCATCTCGGGTCGTACCTCTGTCGGGGTCACCCTTCAGTTTAAGGATCAGCGAGTGATTGCTTTTCGGTGTTTCATTGCGGAATAGCCGAATGCTTGGGAGTGGTTTTGTGTCTTCGTTAGAGGTTTCATGGATAACGCCGGTTACCGTCGCGGCTGCGCGACGAAGTTCAGCACTCAGTCGGTTGAAGCTTTGTCCGACCAGCAGATCCAGATCGCCGTCATCGTCGATATCTCCCAATGACGGCATACCAGCGCCAACGTGATTGATCCCGAGTGCCTGGGTGGAATCGACGAAAATGCCTGCTTCCGATTGTAGGTAAATTCTTAGTCGTTCATCATGAGGCGGAGGATCCGGGTAGTCGGAAGAGCAGAGTATCAGGTCCAGGCGTCCATCGTTATTTAGGTCGGCGAGTTCAGCGTAGATATCGCCCTGGTTGTATTGAGTATGGATAGCCTGAAGCGGCTCTCCGTTCGAGGGTTGTTCCGGGATTCGATCAATGTTCAGCTTCTTGGGACTCGTGAAATCCAGCTTACCGGTTTCCGTGAGCTGATTGACCAGGAATCGTGAACGATCGGACGAGTCACCCGCCCAGGCGTGAATGATGGTGGAGAGAAAAAGGTCAAAATCACCGTCGTTGTCGATATCGCCGATCGCGGCATCAAAGGTATTTCCGTTGGCCCGAAAGGGTGGCTCATCGGGGCGAGTCGAGCGGGGTCGATCCTCGGCATGTAAGGGAGGCCATTTCGGGTGAATCCCATGGCGAATCTCATCTCCATCGATATGAGTTTCTGCTGCTAGGTTGTCTCCATGCAGGGAGCGCGACAGATGGGATGCGGTAGCGCGCTTATCTTTCAACTCGAGAGGTGAGGGAGCTTCGGATCCAGGTGGTATTCTTAACGGAGCTCGCTCGGTCATCCTATAAAGTCGGTTCCAGCGTCTCCCGTAGTTGAGTTCCAGGAGGTAGGAGAGACCATCATCTAATCGGGGAAGTGCTGTTCCGTAGGTGGGGCGTCCGCCAAGGTCTTTGTCGAAGGAGGTTCGTTGATGTTCGTTCGGGATCGACCAGCGGGCAAATGCGGAGTTTTGATCAGGGTCTTTGTATTGAAGGAGGAGATCGTTGGAGAAAGCTTCGTAACCTGAAAAGTAGCGCTCGTACCAATTGCCCAGGAACAGG
Source organism: uncultured Opitutales bacterium (assembly GCA_937920335.1). GTDB lineage: Bacteria > Verrucomicrobiota > Verrucomicrobiia > Opitutales > UBA2995 > UBA2995. Next base: position 1,426 of record CALGUT010000056.1, on the reverse strand, counting down.
TCCGGAAGACCATCGGCGTTCACGTCACCGACGGCGATGGCTCTGGTGGTAGCGAGCTGGGCCGTCTCAATTATGTGTGGCGATGAGAAACTCCCGTCTCCGTTTCCAGGTAGCCATCCGGTGCGGGTCGGCTCTTCCGTAGGCGGTTGATAGTCGTCTTGATAAATATCGAGGTAACGCCCGATGATCGCGTCCTGATTTCCATCATTGTCCAGGTCGGCAAAGACAACCGTATCCCCTTGTCGGATGTTTGGCAGTCCCGTATCCGTTTTTAAGGTATATGTTGGTGAGCCAGAGTCTTTCGAAACACCTTGATGAATGTAAACAGCTGGATAATCCCCGGCGCGTGATTCTGAAAAAACAATGATATCTGGCTGACCATCATTGTTGAGGTCGGAAAACTTGATTCTTGAAGTGGGGTGATTTTCCAAGCCAGCCTCTGACGTGATGTCTTTCCAAGGTTCCAAGGCCTGAGTGGATGACAAACAGGCAATAAGCAGACTGCAGGCAACTGGCAAGGCACGCTCGAGCATTAAGCTTTTGATTTACCCAGTTCGGTAGCCTGGTCAAATAGAAGTCTAAGTCTCCTGAGGTCTTCACGGGTAGACTCGAGGAGGGGAAACACGTGGGTCTCCAAGGTCAGGTGTGAAACGGGTTTATCGATGAGCAGGCTCCTTAATTGGCCTAGCCAGTTGACTCCGCCGTCACCGATAAGGCGATTCTCCCATTTGTCGGGCGGAATTGGGATGGCGTCTTTTATATGGACGTTCTGTAAAAAGGGCAGGACCGCTTGATAACCGATGGGATAGGCGACCTCGCCGGATACGACCGCATTTGCGGGGTCCCAGTTGATACCCACATGTGGCATGTCGATGCTTTCGACTATAGCTGCAGTATTTATACCGGTATCACAGTAGGATCCGGGCTCGTTTTCAACCGCCATCTGCAAATCAAATGCGCCTGTGATCTCGGCGGCTTCTTTTAGCAATTCAACGACTGTATCTAGTTGGACACCGGGTTCCCGCATAAACCCCGAAGGTAATGATTCTAGGAGCTTTCAGGCGTTTCGCGGCCTCGCAGGTACGAGGAAGAATGTCTTCTAGCTCGGCCCGCACTCGATCCGTATCACTCGCATCAATTTTGAAAACTCCTGGGGTAACGGCAGTGACTTCTATTGATCCATTACCCACCAGTTCTTCCAATCGATCCATTCTCTCCGGGCGCAGATCTGGTATCCGGTGTCCGTAATCATCCATGCAGCGGATCTCATACTTTTTGAATCCGAATTCTTCCCCGAAACGAAAGGCTTCATTGAGGTCGAGAGATATTTCGTCACTGAGAATAGCGAGTTCCAAACGAGGTGTGATTCAGGGTTTTTGGAGTGTGTCTCTAAGGGCCAGAGTAGAAAAACAGAATCAGAATTCGA
>CALGUT010000055.1 GCA_937920335.1 uncultured Opitutales bacterium | reverse complement strand
CGATTTCCTTACCTTGGGGAACTCCGGGGCCCATGATGATGGCAGGCACGCGCAGACCGCCTTCGAAGAAACCAAACTTCGCACCTCGGTAAGGACCGGCATAGCCCCCACCCCACATGGTGCGCTCTTCGACTGAATGCCCATGATCGGATTGAAAGATGATGAGGGTATCGTCCAGCTCACCTGCCTCCTCCAACGCTTTAAATAGATTTCCTATTTTTTCATCAACGGTTGATACACAGGCGGCGTAATTCTTTCGAGGAGTGGGGAGATCCTTATAGTGCTCCAACCACTTCACATCCGGTTGCAAGGGGTAATGAGGCAGGTTGATAGCGAGATAGATAAAGAAGGGATCCTCCTTATGCGCATTGATGAATCGATCTGCTTTCTCGATGAGACTATCCTGAAAGAAAAAACCGTCTTCATAGACTTCTTCACCGTTCTCCCACAGATCGTGGTAATTTGGACCACTCCAATAAAAGAAATGCGAGTAGTTATCGATGCAGCCTTCCATATGACCAAAGGTGTAATCGAAGCCTTGGTCCTCGGGTCTCCTACCCTGGTCTTTCCCAAGGTGCCATTTACCAATGTGAGCGGTGGCATAACCTTCGGCCTTTAGCATTTCAGCAATCGTTACTTGCTCGGGTGGCAAGCCACCGACGCGTCCCGCGTTGCCGGTCAATCCTGCACCCGACGGAGACTTCCCTGTCAACAAACTCGCCCGCGATGGAGAGCACACGGAGGACCCTGCATAGAACTGCTTAAAGCGCACCCCGTTCTTCGCCATGCGATCCAGATTCGGCGTGTATAGATCCTTCGCGCCGTAACTGTTCAGATCAAGCGTCCCCTGATCATCCGTCATAATGACAATCACGTTAGGTCTCTCGGCAAACACACAACCGATCCCCATGACTACCATCCACAAAGTAAATACCACCTGTTTAATAACCTTCGCCTCAATCATAGCCCTACTCCAAAATCTTAATCGTTATCTTAATCTTAATCGTTATCTTAATCCTATTCCCAATCATATTCTTCGTCTCCCTATCTTACTTTCAAATACTTAACTCCATAGTCGGTCGGTAACGGAGTCACCCCATTCTCTTCCGCCCAGGAATCCCACTTATCATTTAAACGGGCGACCACATCCGGATACCGCGGCGACAAGTCGTGCATCTCTGTTCTCAATTGTCGCATATCGTACAATTCCCACGGTTCATACTTAAGAGCTACCAACTTCCAGTTCCCCTCACGAATCGCCCGGTTACCTTCATGTTCAAAATACAAGGTTCGCTGGTCAGCGTCTTCTGCCATCATCTGCTCAAACAAATCTTCTCCGACCAATGATAGGCTGCCGTTAAATTCCGTTTGTGTGGCAGCCAGAATGGTGGGCATTAAATCGATAATATGAGCAGGGCCATGATGAATGGAACCACTCAACCCCTTCAATCGCTCCGGCCAATGGACAATCCCCGGCGAATTAATGCCACCCTCGTAGTTATAATGTTTGTACATCCTCCATGGTGTATTGGAGGTGTTCGCCCAGGCAGATCCGACACTGTGAAAAGTATCCGGGCCCCCCATCGAATCGAGATCGGGGTGAATATGGTTTATATTGCTGGATCGTTCATCAAATCCCTTCCAGTCCCACTCGGCGCAAGCACCGTTGTCTGAAGTAAAGATGATCAGAGTATTTTCAAATTCGCCATTCGCATTCAGGTCGTCTATAACGCGGCCTATTTGCTGATCCATGCGGTCCACCATCGCGGCAAAAATCGCCATACGTCGAGCCAGGTCCTTTTTGCGGCCGGTGTCTTCGATGGAATCCCACGCCGGATTCGTACCGGTAACCGTTTCGCCATAATTCCAATAAGGAGAGAGCGGAGTCAGCTCAGTTTCCTGAGAAACAATTCCAAGCGCTTTCATCCGCTCCAGGCGTTCCTCACGAATCACATCCCACCCGACCTGATAACGATCCGCATACTTGGCGATCTCTTCCGGGGGTGCATGCAATGGAAAATGAGGCGCCGGATGTGCGAGGTAGAGGAACCACGGTTGATCGTTCGTTTCCCGGGCCAGTTCAAGGAAATCCAATGCGTGATCAGTGATGGCATCCGTCGCATAAAACTCACCCTCATCATAGACTCTGGCATTTCGCCCTTCGGGCAACCGAAGCAGATGGTCCGGATCAAAAAACCGTTTAGCGCTGGTCAGCGTTCCGTAGAACTCTTCAAAACCATGCTTCGTGGGATCGGGTGTACCCAAATGCCACTTACCTGCTATGAACGAACGGTAGCCAGCCGGTTTTAACACTTCAGCAATGGTTTGAGCATCTTCCGACACACTACCGCGATATCCCGGCCGATTCAAATCGATCGTCATATGGCCCAGCCCTACCCGATGCGGATAATGACCGGTTAAGATACTGGCCCGTGAAGGACAGCAACGTCCCGTATTATAAAACTGCGTGAGGCGCACACCGTTTTCCGCAAGACGATCCAGCTGAGGCGTTTTTATCTCTCCACCAAAGCAAGCCAAGTCACTGTAGCCTAGGTCATCGGCAACGATGAGCAACACATTGGGCTGCTTAGACAGGCTGACAGATGGCGGCGTAAAGACAACCAGGAACAGACAAACATTCCTGATCATTATCTTCATGCTATTCGTGGTCGCGAAATTCGACTTAATAGGAGCGCGTATGATCGCCGTCGAGGATCTCCTTCAACTCGATGGCCAACTTACGGGCAATCTCAAGATGATCCCCAATCACATTCGTCGTTTCGCCAGGATCTTTCTCCATATTGTAGAGCTGGGCCGTTGGATCACCGGGCTTGGGATCCACCGCCTTGTAAGCAGCGCTAAACCCATCTGAAAAGCCACCTGAGCCGAGTCCATTTATATACTTCCATTTACCCGATCGGATCGAGAAATGGCCACGCGCAGATTTCAGCACGAGCGGTTTTCGGGCGTCCGTATGCGACTTGCTCTTTCCTTTGAGTGCATCGAGAAAACTAAAACTGTCTGGCCCCTGCCCTTTTGGCAACTTGGCGTCAATCGCATCAGCGAAGGTAGCCAACACATCGGTAAAACAAATCACCTGGTCGGATACGGATCCTGCTTTCACAGCTCCAGGCCAGCGAACGATAAAGGGCATACGATGCCCCCCCTCGTAGGCGTCTCCCTTCATACCGCGCATGCCACCGGTAGAGTTGTGGTCGTAGCGCTCAGTATCTTTATCATACCAAACCGGGCCGTTGTCGGAGCTAAAGATAACCAACGTGTCGTCTTTCATGCCCGACTCTTCCAACGCAGTCAGAACGCGGCCGATCATGTGATCCACCATGGCGGTGAAGTCGCCATACATGTTGTTACTGATTCCATCAAAAGCGGGAGAAGGCAGCCAAGGCGTATGCGGTGCCGGGTATGCCAGATAAAGAAAGAGCGGGTCATCGGTCATCAACCGCGAATGATCCCGGATCACGCCCACTGCTTCGTCAGTGAAACGGGGTAGCACATCCTCCAACTGAAGATTCGGAGCAATACCGCCTTCTCGCCAGAACGCACCCTGGATCTTTGTCCAGCCATCATCACTGTAGTTGTTATCAATCCTATCAACCGGAGCCACGAGTGCGCGATCCCCATCGATGTAGAAATACGGCGGTATGTCCGTGGACGCTCGGATTCCAAAATACGAATCGAACCCCACATCGACCGGACCGCCCGGAAGCGGATTCTCATAGCCGTTTTCCTCAAATCCCAAATGCCACTTCCCTACCATGGCGGTGCGATACCCTTCTCGTTTCAACAAGGAAGCCACCGTCATCCGGTCTTCAGCAATCAAGGCATGCGTGGGCCATTTGCTGTAATCGATCCGAAACGGTAGTTGTCCAGTCATCAATCCGTAGCGTGACGGGTGACACAGCGACCCCGCCGAATGCGCATCGGTAAACCGCATGCTCTCCGCCGCCAGACTATCCAGGTGAGGCGTAGGAATCTTGGAACCCGGGTTGTAGCTCCGCAGGTCTCCGTAGCCGAGGTCATCCACCAGGATGATGAGAATGTTTGGCTGCGAAGCCGCAACGAGTCCGTGCGCGAGGCACAGCACCGAGAGTAGTAGTAGGGTTTTCTTAAACATAGTAAATTGAGAAGAATCCGATTCTCGACGGATTACCCCGTGCATCGCAAAGTCTAAATCGAAAAATCCATCCGATTAGCGGCGCAGTCTACCGACCGCCGCAGACGGCTTTAAGAATCCCGCAATGAAAGTCGCCACCCAGCCGCTTCCCAGAGACAGAAATTGAACCACCAAGATCGTGGCTGCGAATCTGGTTTGCAAATGCACCTGTAGATCTCCATGAACGAAGCACAAAACTCGCCCTCAATACGACGAACTCCTCAGTTCAACCCCTATTAGAAACTCAAATCCGCTCCCTCCCTCAATGCATTTGCTCAAAACCGCATTCTTTCTCTTCGTCGCCAGTGTTACTTCCTTTCACCTCAGCGCGGCTCAAGAACGCCCAAACGTCTTATTCATAGCCGTCGACGACATGAACGATTGGGTGAGCGTTCTGGATTCTAAGATCAATGCCATCACGCCGAACCTCGATCGGCTGGCGGCCAGCGGCCTCAACTTCACTAACGCCCACACGCCCGGCACCTATTGTGCGCCCGCGCGTTCTGCGATCTTTACAGGCCAATTCGCCTCGACGACCGGATTTTACCAATACCAGATCTACCACGCGCTTAATCCGGAACTCGTCCCCATGCAATCCAGCTTTAAAGCCGCCGGTTATGATACCTATGGCACCGGAAAGCTCTACAACCACCCCGAAGGCGCCATCGACTTGCGCGACTGGTCTGAATTTCATGTGCGTACGCAACGCCAGCGCGAAACCGGTTGGCCGATGGATACCTGGGAACACGGTGCCCCCCTTCCCCCACAGGGCAAAAAAACAGAAGAGAACCGAGGATCCTATGCACAAAACGGCCTCCGTAAATGGGGTGTCCTGCCCGATGAGGAGGAAGGCGAGATGGCCGACACCCACCGCACCGAATGGGCCATCGCTAAACTCCAGGAAACACACGACAACCCCTTCTTCCTGGCCCTCGGTCTTTACGCTCCCCATATCCCCAATTACGCACCGCAACAGTATTACGATCTCTACGATCGTGAAACGCTTACCCTTCCCGAAATCAAGCCGGACGATTTAGATGACCTGCCTGAGCCGATAAGAACCAAGATGATCAAGCGGGCCCAAGCCTATAAACGAAACTACTACGACACTGGATTTCAGCGGGAAGCCGTCCATTCCTACCTCGCTTGTATCAGCTATGCGGATGCGATGATCGGTCGCGTACTCGACGCTCTCGACGCAAGCCCTTATGCCAAAAACACCCTTGTCGTTTTCTGGAGTGATCACGGCTACCATTATGGAGAGAAAGGACATTTTGGCAAAAAGGAATTGTGGGAGCGTACCTCCAACATTCCTTTCATCTGGAGAGGTCCCGGTGTCGCCAACGGGAAAACGACTAACGCCACCGCCAGTCTGATCGACATGTATCCCACATTTGTGGCATTATGCGGACTCCCCCAACCCCAACAAAAACTGGAAGGCGTTTCGCTGGCTGCTACACTGCAACGACCCGAAGAAGCGCAAGACCGAACCGTTTACCTTCCTTACCTCGAGCCAAATGCCTACGCGATGATTGACTCCAAGTGGCATTACATAAAATACGCCAACGACACGGAAGAGCTCTACGACGTCCAGGCCGATCCTAACGAGTGGCACAACTTGGCAAGCAGCCCCAAGTATCAGTCGATCAAGGATCGCATGCAATCCCGAGCCCCAAAAACGTTTACCCCGCCAGCACCCCAGTTTAATACTAAGAAGCAGCTCGTCATCGACGGTGAGAACTTCCATTGGAACCCAGG